>NZ_QSKB01000023.1:38347-48584 GCF_003469085.1 Collinsella sp. AM29-10AC | reverse complement strand
TATCGTCCCGGCTCGAAAAAGTGCTAAATGTCAATTCTGGTCTAACAGAGCCTATCCTTTAGAGAAGTATAGGCTCGGGATATCGTGTTCTTGCTCAAGTGGTAGTGATCCTCAATCCATTTGCTTCTAGCGCAAAAGCCCATGGGCCGTTTGTTTTTGGAAGGTTTTCCAAACTTCCATACGAGGCCGAGGATGAGACGCTCGGCGGCAACGGTGGTGACGCAGCACGCCCACTCGGGCACTGAAATAAAAATAGCTTTATCCATTTTCTCTATAATCTTTCGTTGCTCGGTAACATCATCGTTGAATATGTCGGAAATTGACGGTAGCTCGCTCATGTTTACCACCTAGTCAAGGTGGGCGGTACGACCTTCAAGCTGCTTGAAAAGCTCATAAAACGAGCTTTCAAACATGTAATTCGAGCGATGGATTTGGATGAGCTTGCCGGACTCGCGCATGAATTTGCGTGCGGTGTTTTCGCTCCAGCCAGTGAGTTCGCGGATATCGTTAACGCGGAGCAACCGATCGCACTGAGCGGCACCAGTGGGGAAAGTCGGTGTGGACGCCTGAGTGCTAATCTTTGGAGTAGCCATGATGAGCTATCCTTTCAATGAGGGCCCTCCCTGTGCTTGTAAGACTTACCAGGTTCATAAGCACTTGGGGGGCCGGTTTCTATGACTACATGCGTAGCCATCTGACAGCTTTAGCATGTATTAAAACTCATTAGTTGTCAATCAAATATAGCATCTACCTGCGGAAACGGTATTATAGTACCGTAATATTATGAATAAAACGATGAATGAAAAACATGCTATTTCTCGCTTCTCTGTATATAGGCGTTGATGAAGTCTTCGTAGCCTTTAACTGCTTTTATTTCTGATTGTTGAACGAGGCTTGTATACGTTTTGAGCGTGATATTGGGGTCCGCGTGGCCAAGAATACCTTGCACGCTTCTAACGTCCGATCCGTTCGCCAGCATAAAAGTGCTTACGCAATGCCTGAGCTGATGCGGGCAGATGCCCTTATATAGTTTTCCGCCAGTCGAATTATTCGGCTCATAGATTCCAAGATTGCAGCTAACTGCGAAATCGCGAAACCAATGGTTGAAGATGTAGTTCTTCATGTGACAGACAGTAGGGACCCCTTGCTCGACAGCAATATCGCTAATGATGGGAGTGCTGCCAGTCTGGGACAGCCCCAGAGAGGCCAGGAGCTCTTTTTGTATGGCTGACCATGATTGAAGACGTTCGGCCAGGGTTTCTCCAACGGGGATTTTGCGTTGGCTTTCTTGTGACTTGGGTGCCCTCAGTTCATGATCGTTGGTGTACTGCCTGTCAATTTTCAAGGTTTTATTGGCAGGGTCCCAATCGCGCCATTCGAGGCCCAGCATCTCGCCTTTTCGCATACCCGTATACACTAGTACTAGCGTACCAACAGCTTCGGCGGTGAGCTCAATGTGTTGAAGATGTGTGCATAGGGTAGCTACTTGCTCGATTGTCAGTGATTCTCTTTTGTTGCGTGGTCTGCGAACATGAACGGTAGCGCAGGGGTTTCGGTCAATTATTCTCTTTGCGACTGCATTCGACAGAATCTGGCGCAGTTTCGCATTGATTCGTACAAGCTCAGATGGTTTGTATTTTCCCGTACGACGAGCTTCGGCATATGTTTCTTCGATTAGATCGGGAGTTAGCCCCTCAATTGTCTGAAACGCGCCGAATAGGTCTTCGATATGCCTGCAATCGTACGCTTCTCTTTCATAGCTCGTTGGCGCAAGCTCGGTGTCCCTATTTTCATGAAAGGCCCAGCAGTAGGACGCAAGCAAAGTGGGCTTTTTAGTTTTAGTGATCGTGCCAGAGGAGTTGATTTCAGCCAGCTTGGCCTGCATTGCAGCCTTAGCTTCTGTTTTAGTCTTGCAACGAACCGTATAAGTTGGGGATCGTTTGTAACGCCCTGTCTTAGGGTCCTTGACCCCAAGGGAAAAATAATAGCGATAGGTGTTAGGTGATCTCTTGTCTTTCCAACACGTGCCTCTTCCGCTAATTAGTGGCTGTTCTGACATCTTTGCACTCCGTTTCTTTGAATAGTTTTCAACAATTCATTGAGTGCAGTTTAGCTAAAGCTGTTAGTAATATGTTTGTAAAAGCGTAGGCGCAGCTACCGGAGGTAAAAGACACAAACTGCTATGTTTATCTGCGGTTATATGGTGTTCAATGATGCTTGATGAATAGTAGGGGGTAGTATTAAATCATATCTCCTAAAGCGGGTGTCGACGGTTCGAATCCGCCCGGGGGCACCAGAGATTTGTCGAGCCCGGTACCACCACGGTGCCGGGCTCTTCTGGTTCATGCCATGTCAAAAACGAAGCGCCCGCTTGCTGGGGGAGCAAGCGGGCGCCTGTGAGCGAATATGTTTGCGGCGAGAGCCGTAATGAGCGGTTGGGTTGCGACTAGTTGGTCGTACCGGAATCGTCGCCCGTGCTCGTGCCTGAACCCGAACCCGAGCCAGAAAGTGCAACCGTCAGCGTAATCGTGCTGTCGGTAGACTGCTTGCCGGTGGGGGAGACGCCCGTAACGGTGGCGTTTTCGTTGCCGCTCACGGGGTTACCGTTCTGATCGCAGAATGCGATGTTGTAGAACCCGGCGTTGTTGAGCGCGGTGACGGCGGCGGAGATGCTCTTGCCGTACAGGTTGCCCGGAACGCTGGCTTTGCCGGACTTCTTGGCAATGACGACGGTAATCGTGGCGCCAGGCTTCTGCTTGCCGCTGGGGTTCCAGCTAATCACGGTGCCCTCGGTAACCGAGTCGTTCTCCTGGTAGCTCACGTCGACGCCAAAGCCTGCCATATCGAGGGCGTTGCGCGCCTGGGCCTCGGTCATGTCGGTCAGGTCGGGGACGGACGTGGTATCCGGGCCGCTCGAGACCTTGTACGAGATGGTCGTGCCCTTCTCGACTTCCTTACCGGCTTCGGTGCCCTGCTCAAAGACCTGGCCCTCATCGGCCTCGTTGGCCTCCTCGGAGGCGTTGCCCTTCAGGCCAACGCTTGCCAGCGCGGCTTCTGCCTGGTCCTTGGTCAGGCCGACCAGCCGGGGAACCTCGACCTTCTCGGAGGGCTTGGGGCCCTTGGAGATTACCAGGTTCACCTTGGTGCCCTTGGCCTTCTTGGTGTTGCCGTTGGGCGTCTGCTCGGCGACCTTGCCCTCGTCGACATCGTCGTTGTAGCTTTGGTCGATGGTGCCGACCTCGAGGCCGGCTTCCTTGATCTGCTCGACGGCAGTCTGCTGGTCCTTGCCTAGCACATCGGGCACGGTGACCTGCTCGCCGCCAAAGAGTCCTGTGGCAAAGGCCACCACGATACCGATGACGGCAACGGCTGCCACCACGGCGGCGATGATCTTGTTCTTGTTGGATTTGGGCTTTTCGACCTCGTAGGAGCCGGTGGAGCCCGAAACCGAGCTACGGGCGGTATTCTGGCCGCTCACGCCCGAGACGGGACGCACCATGGCGCGCGTCTGATCGGAAAGCTCGCGAGTCTTGGTGGCGCCCAGCTCACCGGGGGCACCGATGATGCGCGTGGGCTCCGAGATGTTGACGGCACGGCCCGACAGGTAGCTGTTGAGCACCTGACGCAGCTCGTCGGCGGTCTGGAAGCGGTTTGCCGGGTCCTTCTCCATGCACTTGAGGATGATGCGCTCAAGGTCGGCGTCGACACCGGAGTTGATCTGGCTCGGCGGAATAGGCAGCTCGTTGACCTGCTTGAGTGCGACCGAGATAGCGTCGTCACCGTCAAAGGGAACGCGGCCGGTGGCGCACTCGTACATCACGACGCCCAGCGAGTAGATATCCGAGGTGGGGCCGAGGTCCTGACCACGGGTCTGCTCGGGACTGACGTAGTGGGCGGTTCCCAGCACGTTGTTGTCTTGCGTGAGGTGGCTGTTCTTGGCGCGCGCGATGCCAAAGTCCATCACCTTGATGTTGCCGTCGGGCAGCACCATGATGTTCTGCGGCTTGATGTCGCGGTGGATGATCTCGTGCTTGTGGGCGACCGAAAGCGCGGAGCTGATCTGCGAGCCGATCTGGGCGACCTTCTTGGGGTCGAGGGCGCCGTGGCTCTTGATGCCGCTCTTAAGGTCGGTGCCGCGCAGGTACTCCATGACGATGTAATAGGTGTCGCCGTCCTTGCCCCAATCGTAGACGCCCACGATATAGGGGGAGGAGAGACCGGCTGCTGCCTGGGCCTCCTGCTTAAAGCGTGCGGCGAAGGTTGCGTCGCCAGCATACTGCGGCAGCATGATCTTGACGGCTACCGTGCGGTCGAGGACCTGGTCCTGCGCACGGTAGACGGTCGCCATACCGCCTGTCCCCACCTTATCCTTGAGGAGGTATCTTCCCCCGAGGACCCTCTGTTCCATTCCTGCTCCTAACATAACTATTCGCTCAACGATGTGTGTAGTACCTACGATGTGGCCGCTGGGGCCGTGTGGCGCGTTGCCGCTAACTCTTCGGCCGCGGCGCGCCTCGGGTGTCCGATTCGATCATGGGCATCACGCTCCCTGTGCGGCGAGCGCCGCGGTCAGGACGATGCCGGCAATCTTGGCCGCCTTGACGTCGTGTTTGTCGTAATCCTCCAAGGCCACCGAGATGGCGACCGTGGGTGAATCGTAAGGTGCAAAGCCAACGAACATCGAGTTGACGTTGGTGCCGCCGATCTCGGCCGAGCCGGTCTTGCCGGCGACCTTGACGCCGGGGACCTGGGCATCGGTGCCGGTACCGGACTGGACGACGGCGAGCATGGCCTGCTTGACCTGGTCGGCCGTGGCGGAGCTGACGGCCTGACCCAGCGAGCGGGACTGCGTGGTCTTGACCACAGTTCCGTCCGGGGCGAGTACCTGGGCTACAAAGTACGGGTCCATGACCACGCCACTGTTAGCGATGGCGGCGGCAATCACGGCGTTTTGCATGACGGTGGTCTGCGGCCCGGGCGTGTGGTCCATGCCGACAGGCTGGCCGGCGCCGGCCCAGGCGGTCTCCCACTCGGTCATGAGCGACGGGTCGGCCATGATGGAGGCCGCGGAGGTCAGGTCTTGGCCGAGCTTTTGGCCGTAGCCAAAGGCGTTGGCAAACTGCACGAGCGTGTTTGCGCCAACTTCGTTTGCCACCTGGCCAAAGACGACGTTGGAAGACACGGCAAAGGCCTGCTGCAGGCTGATGGTGCCGTAGCTCTCGTTGGCATAGTTGGTGACCGGCGCGTTGCCGATGTCCATGGAGCTGGGCGCCTGGTAGGTGCTGGTAAGGCTGGCGGTGCCGGTCTCGAGTGCCGCGGAAAGCGTAACGACCTTAAACGTGGAGCCCGGCGTGTACAGCGCGTCCATGGCGCGATTGTACATGGAGCCGTCCTCGCCGCCGCCCGCCTGCAGCAGGGCGTCGATGTTGGTGTTGTCATAGGTGGGCGAGCTGGCGCATGCGAGCACCGCACCGGTACGCGGGTCGATGACCACTACAGCGCCCTTAAAGCCCTTGAGCGCCTGCTCGGCCGCCGTCTGGATACGCGAGTCGATGGTGAGCTTGGCGGTGTTGCCCGGCTGGGTCTGGCCCGCGAGCGAAGCGATGGCGTTGTTCCAGCTGGAGTAATCCTTAGAGCCGGTGAGCGTGTCGTTCATGACACTCTCGATGGCGGTGGTGCCATACTGCTGGCTCACGTAGCCAACCACGTGCGCTGCCAGGTTGCCGTTGGGGTAGGAGCGTACGTAGGTGCCGTCCTCCTGCTGCAGCGACTCGGCCAGCGTCACGCCGTCGGACGTGATGATGGAACCGCGCTGGATGTACTTGGAGCGGGCGATAGTGTGGTTGTTGGTCGGCATATCCTGATAGTCCTTGGCCTTGATGACCTGGACATAGGTGAGGTTGCCGATAAGGATGGCGAACAGCGCCGTAAAGGCGAGCACCGCACGGGTTAGACGGTTGGCGAGCGCAACGCGGCCGAGCACACCGGATTCAGGCGTGTCGAGCAGGCGACGGCGCATGCGCGAGCCGACGGAATGGCTGCCGCTGCCGTAGGAAGACGAGGTGGCAAAGCGCGTGCCCGTCGGGGCGGCGGCAGATGCGACCTGATCATCGGTGATGGCGGCCATAGTGCCGGTGCCGGTAAGCTCGGCCTCGCGTCCGGTCGCTTCGTCACCGGCGCGCAGCAGGAGCGCGACGATGATAAAGCTTGCCAGCAGCGAGGAACCGCCCTGGCTCATAAAGGGTAGGGTGACGCCGGTCAGCGGGATCAGGCGGGTAACGCCGCCCACGATTAAAAAGGCCTGGAAGCTGATGGCGGCCGTAAGGCCCGTGGCGCTAAAGGCGGCGAGGTCGGATTTAGCGCGGGCAGCCGTGGTGAGGCCACGCACGGCAAAGAGCATAAACAGGATGAGCACGGCGCCGCCGCCCAAAAGGCCCATCTCCTCGCCGATAGCCGAGAAGATAAAGTCGGACTCGACGACGGGGATGTTGTTGGCCATGCCGTTGCCGATGCCAACACCGACCAGGCCGCCATCGGCAAGCGAGAAGAGCGACTGGACGATCTGGTAGCCCTGGCCCTGGGCGTCCTTAAACGGATCGACCCAAACCTGGAAACGCACCTGAACGTGAGACAGGAACTTGTAGGCGCCCACAGCTCCAACGGCTAAGAGCGCAAGGCCGATGATGACGTACGAAAAGCGCCCCGTGGCAACGTAGAGCATCAGCAAGAAGATGGTGTAGAACAGCACGGCCGAACCCAGGTCGCGTTCGAAGACGACGACGAGCAGGCACACACCCCACACGGCAAACAGCGGCAGTAGCAGTCGCAGGCGAGGGATCTTAAAGCCCAGGATCTTGCGGTTGGAGATGGAGAGCAGCTCGCGGTTCTCGGCCAGGTACCCGGCCAGGAACAGCACGATAAAGACCTTGGCGAACTCGCCAGGCTGGATGGTAAAGCCCGCGATGCGGATCCACAGCTTGGAGCCCGAGATCGTGGTGCCGATAAAGATGGGCAGCATCAGCAGGATGATGCCGATGATGCCAAAGGTGTACTTGTAGCGCATGACCACGTCGAGGTTTTTGACCAGTGCGAGCGTTCCCACCATCAGGGCCACCGAGACAAACAGGATGATGAGCTGTGAGATCGCGAGAGCGGGGGCGAGGCGTGTCACGAACGTGATACCGATGCCCGAAAGTATAAATACGATGGGTAGGATGGCGGGGTCGGCGCCGGGCGCCAAGATGCGCACGGCGATATGTGCCGCGGCGAAGGCGGCAAAGAGGCCGATCGGCACGGCGAGCGTCTCAAAGGAGATGGCGGCGCCCGCGGTGAGCACGTACATCGCATACAGCAGGATGACGGGGAACGCCGAGGCGATGAGCAAGAGCAGCTCGGTGTTGCGGCGACTCATAAGCGGCACTCCCTTTCTAGTTCTTTTCGGAGGCTTCGGCCTCGGCGGACTGTTCGGCGGTTTTCTCGGAATCTGATTCGGAGGTCGATCCCTGATTGGTGTTGTCGCGAATCGTTTGCGCGTCAATCACCTGGCGGGTCTGCTCCTCGTCGATCTGGTGGCGGTACTTGGATATCGTGTCCTGCGCATCGTCGACACTTGTTTGCGGAATGCCCGCCTTGAGGCGGTTTTGCGTGTCTTCGGGCAGGTCGGACAGCTTAATACTGGTTTCGCTTTCGAGCCAGTGGAGCTTGAGTCCGAGTGGCTTGCCGGGCAGGCCGCGCCAGACGGCGACATTGCCCTGGTAGGTACCCAGGTAGTACGAGCCGGTGACACCCGTGTAGGCCCAGATGGAAGCCGCCAGCACCAAGACGAGACCTAAGACGACGCCGATGGTGACGTTGCGGCGACGCACGCGTTGCGCCTCGCGCATAACGCCATCGTCAACCAGGTCAACGACTACTACGGTCACGTTGTCGTGGCCGCCGGCGGCAAGCGCCGCGTCCACTAGGTTGTCGACGCAGATTTGCGCGGTTGAGGACTGCGTGGCGATGTTCTCGATATCGCTATCGGGAATCATGCTCGAAAGGCCGTCGGAGCACAGGATCAGACGGTCGCCTTCCTCGATATGCAGAGTGAAGTGGTCGGCATACATAGCGGGGTCCGAGCCCAGCGCGCGGGTGATGACCGAACGGTTGGGGTGGACGCGAGCCTCATCTGCCGTGATCTCGCCGGCGTCCACGAGCTCCTCCACGTAGGAGTGGTCGCGGGTCACGCGGATGAGCGTGCCCTCGTGGAGCAGGTAGGCGCGAGAGTCACCCACGTGGGCGATGGCGAGCGTGTCGTTTTCGATATAGGCGCAAGTGGCTGTGCAACCCATGCCAGGCTTGCCCAGGCCATTCAGGGCAGCCTCGATTACGGCGGCGTTGGCGGCCTCGACGGCTGCCGCCAGGCGTGCGGCGTCGGCAGACTGAGGAGCTGTCTTGGCGATGGTCTCGACAGCGATAGAAGAGGCCACCTCGCCGGCAGCGTGACCACCCATGCCGTCGCATACGCAAAAGAGCGGCGACTGCACCAGGTAGGAATCCTCATTGTGCGGGCGCACGCAGCCAACGTCGGAGCGGGCGCCCCACATGAGTTGCGTGGTGGTGCCGGCATCATAGGTCGAGTCGGTCTCGATGCGCTCCTCGGTTAGGGGTTCAAAGCTCATGGTCGAGCCGGGGTCTTTGAGCTTGGCCTCAACGGCGGCAACGTCGATTTCGGCTGTGTCACCGGGAGAGATGGTGTCGGTCTCGGCGTTTGATTCGGAATCGCCGGTGTCCGGGGAGTCGGGCTCCTCGGACACGCGGGCGGTCGACTCGTCGTCTTGCTGGCTGACGTCTATAGGCTTGGGCGCCGGCGTAGACGCGGGCGCAACCTCGGATGCCGGGGCTATGGGAAACGCCGGCGCGGCGGGCTCGGGTGCCGCAAACACCGCAGCACTCTCGTTGATTGCCGCGGCGACGGGCTCTGCAAAGTGAGCCGGCGCCGGGGTTGCTTCGGGCGCTGTGGGCTGTTCCGCAGCATGTGCGCCGATGGGCGCCGCTACGGCATCCTCTTCGTCTTCGTTATCGGCGAGATCCGAAATATCATGCGTTACATGCGAAAGAGGCAGGGAGAACACGGTGTCCTCGGGCTCCACGGGCGCGGAGCCCGCCGGAGCGGCGTGGGCCGGCGCAGCTGTGGCGGCGGCCGGTGCCTCGGTCATAGTTGCGGACTTGTTCTCCTCGTCGATCATCGACGGTTCACCTTCATGACCACGTCGCCAATCTGGACTTCGTCGCCCTCACGCAGCGTCGCGGGCTCCACGAGCTGGCGGCCGTTGACGAGCGTGCCGTTAAGCGAGTTGAGGTCCTCGATGATGAGCGCCGGGCCCTGCAGCGAAAAGCGCGCATGCGAGGCCGAGACGAACGGTTCGTTGATGCAGATGTCCGAAGACGGAGAGCGACCGACGATGACGGGGCCGAGCATGTCTACGTGGATGCCGCGGATACCGCGCGGGCCCTTGTCCACATCGATCGTCCAGATAGCCGAGTCGCGGCGCTGCCCGCGCACGAGTCCCACGCCGGTCTTCATGACGGCGAACAGGAAGATATAGAGCAGGGCGACCAAGACGATGCGGCCTGCAAAAAGGACGATATCGATGTTCATAAGCGACTATCCCCTAAATTCAAAGGTACTCAGGCCAAACGTCAGCAGATCGCCGTTGCGCAGCGGGCAGCGCGTAATGCGGCGGTTGTTGACGAGCGTGCCGTTGGTGGAATTGAGGTCCTCGATCGACCAATCCGAGCCCGTAAAGGTGAGCTGGGCGTGGCGGCGCGACACGTTGGGGTCGCGCAGGGCAATGTCGGAAACTGAGCGCTCGCGACCGATGGTCACCTGTGCGGAGGTGATGCTATGGCTCTCGCCGCTCACGACGTCGACGAGCTGGGCGAGCGGGCGCTGCGGGGCGCGAGTGCTCGCCATGTTGGAGGCGATGCCGGCTGCGGCGCCTAGGCCCACGGCGGCACCGGTCGCGGCGGCTCCGCCCATGCCGGCAAGCGCGTCGCGCGAGATGGTCTGCGGCACCGGGATGGGTGCGGCGGCGGGGTCGGGGACGCTAGGCGCGAAGGGGTCTGCCACGGCAAGCGGGTCGGGAGCGGCGGTGCGAGGCGTCGGCTGCTGCTGGGGCATGGCAGCGGGGCGCTGCTGCTGCGGGGCAGCAAACTGCTGCTGGCCGGCGCGCGGGGCGCTGGCGGCACGGCTTTT
>NZ_QSKB01000023.1:0-38337 GCF_003469085.1 Collinsella sp. AM29-10AC | reverse complement strand
GCGGGGCGCTGGCGGCACGGCTTGCCGCGGAGTTGTTCTGGCCCAGGCCGTTTTGATAGGCGCGCTCTTCTTCGTACAGGCGGCCGAGCGTGGGGGCATCGACGTTCTCGGCAAAGACCGAGAACTTGCCGGCGCGCAGCTGCGGATCGATCATAAAGCGCACGAGGGGCTCGCCGACAAAGACATAGCGGCGCTTTTCGGCCTGCGCTTTCACAAACTCGCGGACCTCGCGCGAAAGCTCGGGGTAGAACGGGGCGAGCATGGGATCGTCGTCGGCGGCGATCAGGATGGTATAGAGTGCCGGCGCCGTGTTGACGCCGTTAATCACCAGAGTCTGATCCTCCATGTCGCGAGCGGCCTGCTTGGCAAGCTTCTTAAAGGAGAACGGGGCACGGGTGGCACCGAAGATGCCGGCCACGTGGTCCTCGAAGATGTTCAGGAAGTTCACGAAAGATCACTCTCCGTATAGGTTCTTTGGTATCCGAGCAAATATAGGCATATCCCAACGATTATAGAGGATAGGGTTCCCGCAACTGCCGCCTTGGCGGCGACCGCGGCTGCAAGGCTGGCAATTTCCATATGGTGTGCAAGACAGGATGCCGCTGCGCAGCCGATGCCGGTGACGGCGATGGCGGCGATTGCGGCAAGGTTTGAGCCCTGGTCGGCACGCTTGGCATGGGCATTGAGCAGTGCAGATGACGCTGCGGCAGTTGTCGCGACCAGCACAAAGGCAGCCCAAAGGAGCGGGTCTTCCAGCGCTGCGGCAACGTTACCGAGCCCCAGCACGCCTCCGGCTGAAAGCGCGACCGTCGCCAGACGGGCAAAAAGCACGCCCATGCCCGTTGCCGCGGCGGCGCTTGCCGGGCCGAGCCAAAATGACGCGACGCCGGCGGCGACCCCAGCTGCCAGGAAGGTATTGCCAGTCAGACAGCCAAGCGCGAGTGCACAGGTGAGCGCGGCGCTCGCGGCAGCCTCGGTGCGACCCCAGGCGATCCACCAACCGGACATGGCAGCGGCAAAGATCACCGCGACGGGCAACATCGACAGGATGCCCTGCGCCTGCATGGTGGCGTTGGCCATGAGCACCAAAAAGCCCACAGCCGAGATGGCCGAGCCGATCTGGGGGGCCAGGCCAGCCGCCGCTCCGATCGCGATAGCCGCAATGACTAGGCCGGGAAGCGCCGCGACCCCGGCCGTTTGCATCAGCAAAAAGCTAAAGGCGCCGCACGTTAGCGCCGAGATAGCGTGCATGGTGTAGTCGCGCGCATGGCTCCAGCGCGTGCCCGCCCAGCCGAGCGCGGGGTCGACCTCGATGGCGTCGTCCTCGTAGTACGACGGCTCGATATCGTCGAGCTCCTGCTCGTCATCCGAAAGCTCGCCAACCATTTGCTCCAGACTGCGACGGCCCTCGCGCACGCTGCCCAGACCGGCAAGGAGTTGGTCGCAAAATGCCTCGATGCTGTTGGGGCGGTCCTGCGGCATGGGGGAGAGCGCGCTCATGAGCGCGGCCTCGGCTCCCGGGGGAAAGTGTGGTATCAGCTCGCTGGGATAGGTGGCGCCGCCGATGATGCGGTCGAGCGAGTCGGCGGGCGTGGCCGCCATAAAGGGAGCGCTGCCGCACAAGCCCTCATAGATAACGCAGGCAAGGGCAAAGACATCGGCGCGTTCGTCGACCGTGCCGGTCTCGATATCGAGCTGCTCGGGCGGCATGTAGCCGATGGTGCCGCCGCGCGAGCCGCCAAAGCCACCGGCGGACGACAGTCGCGCCATGCCAAAGTCGGTGAGCTTTACATTGCCCGAGTGGTCGATGAGCACGTTGGCGGGCTTAATGTCCAGGTGGAGTACGCCATTGCTATGGGCGAAGGTGAGCGCCTGGCCCAGGGCATCGGCAATGGCCGCGGCCTCGTCAAAGGTGAGCGAGTGGCCGTCCACGCGATGCAAAAACTCGGCCAGCGACATACCGTCGACATACTCCATGACCAGGTAGGCATAGGCGGTGTCATGCGTAAAGTCGATGACCTGCACGATATTGGGATGTTGAAGCATGGCGGCAGTGTGCGCCTCGCGCAGGACATCCATGATGTCGCTGGCGGGCATGCCGGCGCCGTTGATAAGGGGGATGCGCTTAATGGCGACGCGGCGGCGCAGGTGCGTGTCGCGGCAAATCTCGATGGAGCCAAAACCGCCGGTCGCAAGTGTCTCGAGCGGCTGGTACCGCTTGAGCAGCTCGCGAGAGCTGGTGCCCTCCAAAGGAACGTCCGGCGAGAACCGGGCGGTATGTTGCGAGAAAAGCGGCATGGCCAACCCTCGTGCGTTTAAAGTTCGTTTGCGAGCGGCGGGCGCGGGGCCGAGCCGTTCGCGGTGGCATAGATGCTGCTAGTGTAGCACGCTCGGGCAGATGGCGAGGATAGCGGGATGCGAGGTGGCCCGATCGATTCGGCCCGTTTCGGCTCGTTTGGAAAGCGCATCTCAGTTTTCAGCCAAATTATGGGATGCGCTTTCCAAATGGGGTGGGCTGCGGAAACTGCATCCCAGAATATTGCCCTGGAACGGGATGCGCTTTCCGAACCGGCGTCCAAAAGGAAACCGCATCCCGCTTTGATGTGGGGACTGCGAACAAAAGCCGGACCGTGATCTGGCGCGGATTGGAGTTCGCCTGAATCATTGATGCTGGCTGGTGTGAGAACAGAGATAAACGAGCGGCTCGAGCGATATAATGACACGCTATGGAGGCCGTATGCTCTTTTCCCGCCGTTCTGCTACATTTGCCTGCGCCATTGCGCTTGTCGTAATGGCGGTCACCCCTTATCACCGGTTTTCATCTTCAATCGGCCTAGCGTCAGGTGCAATGGCCTGGCTCGTTATCCTGGGCGCATGCCTCGCGGCGTTTGTTCATGGTGCTGCGCTATGCAAGGGGGGAATGAGAAGGCCGAGGCATCTCGGTGCCATCGGTGTTTTCCTTGGTGTTATTGCAACGGTTCCCGAATGGGCCGACCTGGCTTTCTATGCTCGCGGAGACTCTATTCCAATCGTGTTTGCACCGATTTGGTTGTTACATGGCGTTTCGTGTGTCTCGTGCTTTGTTGGGTCGCTGCTTCTCTCATATGTTATTTGGGGCACGGCGGACTCTCCTTTGACGCAGAGGTCGACACGGACTGACGAAAGGGAAACTCGTCACCCGCAGGACGCGATTTTTACAGAAACAATAGCCGTCATGTCTTGCCTGCTGTTTTGCTGTCGAGTTTCATGGAGAGTCGTTCCCGAGCCATGGGGGATGCCCCCTGTAACGGCCGCGTCAATTGGCCTTGCGCTTTTAATTCCGTTGGTCTATCTCGCATTGACTGTGGCCCCGCCGTTTTGCCGCCCTCGTGCCTTTGGCCATGGGCGGCGCGACGTGTTTGCCTGTTCTGTGCTCGTAGCAGTTCCTATTGGTCTTATTCCGGCTGTTGAGGCGGCATACTTCGCAAGCGATGCCGTGGTCATTGCATTGCTGGCGATGGGATCCGTTATCGCTGCTGCCTTCGTATGCATGTTGCTAAGGGGGAAACGGGACAACAATTCGGATATCGCCTGTGCGTCCGACACATTCGATGCAGGGGTGTTTTCCCCTGCCCTGTCGCCTAGAGAAGAGCAGTTTGTTCGACTGCTGCTCAAAGGGAAAACGCCGGCGGAAATTGCCAAGGAGACGGATACGAAGCCATCGACGGTGAGAACAACGCTTCACCGAGCATACGGGAAGGCGTCGGTTGCGGGCTCACGCGAGCTCGTGGCGCTGTTTGCGGGTGAGGGCGATACTGTAGGGCATGAGCTACCGCAGCGGCATGCTGACGATATAGTGGCATCAGCTCGAACGCGCCGGCTGTTTCGATACCTGCTCACATTATTCTTTATCCTCCTTGCGGCGGGGCCCTTGGTAATGGCGGATAGCGATTGGGGGTCCGGTGTTTCGCGGGCTGTCGCCTTTTCCCTCTTAAGCTACGCATTGGGTCTCGGACTGCTTCTGTCGCTATGCTACGCGGGTGGAAAAGCGAATCGTGGCGCTGCGCTGGATAGAGCGGGTGAAGCGATTTGGCTCGGAAGCCCGTACGTATGGGCGGTGCTATCTGCTGTGGAATGGTCTTTTATCTATATCGCGGCATTGATGTGCATACGCGTTCCGTTGATGGCTGTGCCGGTCCTGTTTTGCGGCGTGGCGTCTACGGCTTCGCTCGCTGTTGGGCTGCGTCCGTTTAAGGTGCATGCCCATGCTCGGGCTATCGTGCCGTTGGTGTCAATGGGCATGGTTGCCTTAATCTATGCGGTCGCTAGGGGGCGAATCCATGGACTTGCGGTGCTGACGGGGGTGCTGCTCACATATATAGTGATGCGAAGCTGTCCGCAGCGCAAAATGCTTGGGATATGGATGCTTTGCTTCGGGGCGACGGCTCCTGTTTGGGCTGTCTTGCTCAATATGGTGCAGGATCTGACGGTTTTCGAGCCGTTGTTCCTCGCGTCGTTGTTGGGGCAAAGTTCGGCTGTCAATGTCGTCGTGGCAACGGTGATTGTTTGCTGGTCTGTGCCCATGTTCGTTACGCACATCGCGCTCGCCCGCTCGGTTGAGGACGAGAAGGCCGTCTTGGAGTACCGGGCGAACGGGTCCACCGAAACGGCCCGCGTGCGCCAGCTGGCCCTGCTTACGTCGCGCTCCCTTTCTGATGTTCAGTCGCAAATTTTGCTGATGACGGCAGAGGGGGCAACGACAAAGGCCATTGCGGAGGATGTCGGTTACGCTGCATCTACGGTGCAAGCGCTGCGGTCTGCATCTTACCGCCAGTTGAAGATCAAGAATAAGGCGGAGCTAATTTTATTGTTATCGCAGGTAAATAACGTGTAAACGCCTGAGCAATCAACTCAATAGCGGGTGTTTACAGACATCTTTCTCTATTCATGCGAAGGTTGCCGTGCGTCGACGCATTGTTAACCGCTTTTGATTGGAGAAGGCCATGATTAAGCCAAGGAGCGCTATTGCTCGAATCGGAGTCGGCTTGGTGATTGCAGCTGGTCTGTCCCTAGGGGTTCCCGCTGCATCGTTTGCACAAGAGGAGTTTGACACCTCTCAGGTTTCCAGCATTACTCAAAACGCCGATACGGGAATTACGACCTGTACGAACAATGCCGATAAGGCATTTAGTTTTCAATGTGCCGGGACGAGTGCAACTGGCTACCGTCAAAAGGATGATTCCTCATCGCTCTATCTGGATATCCAGGGCCATACGGGAAATCCGCTTCGGTTATATACAGACGGTGCGTATAACACAAGCGGTAGCGGCAGCATGAATTGTACTCAGGGAACGTATCGTTCGAATCACAAGGGACAGTGGGAAATGTATAACCTCGTCCGTGAGAACGGGCGATCTGCGGCGCGACTGACTGCATGGGCGGAGTCTGGCTACGGCACTGTTATTGGCGTATGGAGCCCCGACTGCGTCGGGCATTTCCACAAGCTTCCCGCATAGTTGTTTGAAATGGCTCCCTTCCGGCTTTCTGGGTCGGAAGGGGAAGGAGGACGTATGAACCAAAAGCTCGCAAGATACGAACTGTCGAAAACGATTAGACGTCCAGCTTTTATCCTTGCTCTCTTGATTGCGGTCGCAGTTGCAATAGCTGCCGCGCTGGAGCCGTGGGCAAATTTGGAAAAAGAGCGCCACAACCTTCTTTCTTTTGGTTACGGCGTTGGCGTGCAAGCCGAAAATTATCTCGGTCAAACACGTGAAAGCAGCTTCGGTAACTGGATTGTTGTGAGCGCGAACGCGCCACTGTCTGCGTCGGTGTTTTTCTATGCACTGCCCCTGCTTGCAATGTTGGCTGGATCTTGGTCGTGTCTCTTTGAGCGTTTGAGTGGTTATGACATGCAGATATGCACGCGCGTTTCCAGAAAGGCGTACGTGAACGTAAAGATGCTGTCTGCTTTCCTCTCCGCGTTTACAGTGACTGCCATTCCTCTGCTCGTCAATTTCCTGATCGTCTCGATGCTTTTTCCTGCGTATCTTCCTCGGGTCGATGAGTCGACTTACGTAGGACTTTACCTGCATAGCTACTTCTCCGGTCTATTTTATTCGCATCCTTTGTCATATGTGCTCGCATACACGCTGTTCGATGCTGTCACGCTCGGGACTTTATCCATGGCTGTAACTGGCTTCTCAATTTTGTTTCGTAGCAGAATCAAAGCGATAATTGTCCCGTATCTGCTAATGGTTGCGTGGCATTTTGCAAATGGCTGGATCTTCGGCGTAATGGCTTGTGTGGGGTTTAACTGCAATATCCTCAACAGCATCAGGTCGGAATCGCTGAATAACTGGCCAGACATTCGAGCCGGTTTTGCGGAAATCATATTATTGACCCTTGCTTCGTTGGCTTTTTCTGGGGCGTGGAAAAGACGCGAGGTGGTCTGATGCTGTTTAGGCTGGTCGCCGCGGACCTGAGGACCGTTTTGAAGAAGAACATCATCACTTTTATTGCAATTGCGGCAGTGACCGTTGCGAACTTGGTGTACGCCTACGGATTGTCTTCTGTGTATGGGGTTAGAACGGATACCTTGGGGTTTGCGGATAATCTTGCGCTCGTGTTTGCCGGATCTGCTCCGTTTGAGCCTAGGCCCGGGGTCATGTTTGTGCCTCCGCTAGGATGGCTATTTCTCATTCTGCTTATTCTCTATACAACACTCGACTATCCGACCGAATCGTTGCACGGGTTTGGTTTGCAAGCGCTTGTTCGATGCCGGGCAAGAACCCTTTGGTGGGTCTCGCGTTTTATCTTGGTGGCGGCAGTAACGGCATTTTCACTGCTCGTGGTGGTTTGCTCTGTTGTGATTTGGAGCTTGGTGGTGAGCTCCTCGTTCAGCGCGGTCATTCATGGTGAGTCGCTTCAACTGGCTAATTTGGCGCCGTGGTTTCTCAAAGCTGCCGAGGCAGATGCGCTGCCGTTTTTCATAGGTCTCTTATTTGCTTTTGAGGCGCTTGCGTTTGCGCAGGCAGCGGTTGGGTTTGTGCTTGGGTCGTCAGTCTCGTTTGTGGTTTTAATGAGCTACCTGATCTGCTCGGCATATGCACGACATTGGGCGCTATTGGGTAACGCCTTGATGCTGTTGCGCTGGGGTGGAATTGTCAAAGAGGGAATCGCGGCGGGCTCGAGTGTCTTGTCATCAATTGGGCTTATGTCGTTATGCCTATCGTTGGGTGGACTGTGGTTTCGAAGGGCCGACCTTATAGAAAAGGGGGACAAGATATGAGCGTGATCGTAAGGGGCGTATCGAAGCGCATGGGTAAAAACGATGTCCTGCGCAACGTGTCCATCGAGGTTGACCCTGGGACTGTGGTCGGGCTTCAGGGGATAAACGGTTCGGGTAAGACCATGCTCATGCGAGCGGTTTGCGGGTTGATCAAGCCTACCGAAGGCGAAATCTCTATCGATGGCCAAAGGCTTGGGGCGGACATCTCGTTCCCGCCGAGTCTGGGGATGTTGATCGAGGCGCCTTCCTTTTTGGGATATCTGTCTGGCTACGACAATCTGAAGCTCATCGCTCAGATCAAGGGCGTTGCCACCCCCGAGGACATTCGCTCTGCCCTGCGGCTCGTGGGGCTCGATGCAGACGAAAAAAAGAAGTTCCGAGCATACTCGCTTGGGATGAAGCAGCGTCTGGGGATAGCTGCGGCAATTATGGAGAAGCCGAAGCTGCTTGTTCTCGATGAGCCAACGAATGCCCTCGACGAAGCGGGCGTTGAAATGCTCAAGCGCGTTGTGGCGATGGCGGCATCAACGGGTCGTGAGGTCCTTCTGTCCAGCCATGACGGAGAGGTGCTCGAGGAACTGGCCGATCGGGTTTACTGCATGCGCGACGGTGCCGTTGTGAAAGTTCGGGAAAGGTCGTGAGCGCGATGAAGAAGACCCTGTGGACGAGAAGATCGGCGCTCGCGCTTTTTTGCTGTGCTGCTGCCGGCCTTGCGGGCATGAGGGTGAGCGTCGTTAACGGGAACCGGACGGTCATTCCTGAGAAATATTACGCGGAGGGCGAATGGCTCTCGATGGATGGAGCGTTTCTGGGGTCGAAGGATGTGGTGACTGATGGGTATTCGTTTTGCATAGACGGGGCAGAGTTGCTCACGCCGCGCGAGTATCTCAAACGAGCACATGACGATTATTCAAAATATGGCACCGTGGATACGAAAACGAGACTGAAGGATGCCGACATCACGTGCGTTATCGCCGTAAAGATGCGTGTCAGAAATAGGGATAATATCGACGGTGGAATCAAAGCGTATGTTTGGCATCTGGTTCCGGAGTCTGCGCCAAACTATGATTTTGTAGTCAATACCGATCTGATAACGCAAGCCATGCCGGTCCTTGGCGGCTCTGCTGCGTTTGCCGTGGAGGTTGGGGCAGAAAACGAGTTGCTCGTCCCATTTATGATGCAGAACACCAACGACTATTTCGAAGGTTACGAGACCGTCCGTTTTGAGAAAGCATTTCCCGGGACTTACACGATGAAGATGACCGATCTGCCGGAGCGGAGGCTCTTAAGGTTTGAAGTGAAATAGCTCGAGAGCAAGGCAAAACGGGTCCATTGGCGGTACGCGCGCCCGATTCCAGGCGCCCCGGCCCGGAATCGGGCGCGGGACGAGGCGCCTTCGGTGTCGGCCGGCCTACCGCTTCTTCTTGCTCTTCTTCTGCTTGCGCTGCTTGCCCTTGGTCTCCTGGGGCTTGTCGCCCTGTTTTGCTTCGGCAGCGGCCTTTTCTGCCTTCATCTTCTTGCGTTTGGTCTCGATGCGGAGTTTTTTGTTGATGCGCGCCTTAAGGAAGGGACCGAACTGCTCGGCATCGCCGCGGACAAAGGTGTCCTTAGGGATCGTCACGCCCTGGTCGGCGAACATGGCCACAAAGATGCGCTCGCCGTCGAGCACGTGGTCGAGCTTTTCAAACGGGAAGAACTGCGACTTGCCGCTCGTGCCCCAAACCATCAGGCCGTCCTCGTTGGCGGCGACGCGGCGATAGCGGCCACCCATGGACTCGTCGGCCTCAACGGCGTCGATAAAGTCGCGGGCGAGGGTGTGGTGCAGGTTTTTGCTCCACCAGGCCAAAAAGGCGCCGAATACGATCAAGACGACGCCAAACTTGATCCAGTTGCCGCCGGCCACCAGCATGCCGATGCCGATGAGCGCGGCAATTGCCGCGGCGACATACAGCGAGCCGCGACGCCTGGGCGAGGCGACCAGGCGGGCGAAGTCGGTGACGAGGTCGTTTTCGTATTGGTACTCGTTGAGGTACAGGATGCCGTCGTCGGCTGCGGCCTGCTCCTCGAGCGCGACCTCGACCTGGTCGGCTGCTTCGGAGGGAACGAGGTTGCTCTCTGCGTCTGCCATGCTCTTTGGACTCCTATCGCGGCGGGCTCGCCGTACGGGTTATTATGGAATGCAGTATGCCGTGCGACCGCATGGCCGCCGCGGCAACAAGACTCAGTATACCCGGGGGAGCACCCATGGAATCGTTGTACCGAAAGTATCGCCCGCTCACCTTTGACTCCGTGGTGGGCCAGCAGCATATCGTCTCGACGCTCGAGCACGCCATCACCGAGGGGCGCCTGTCCCACGCCTACCTGTTCTGCGGACCGCGCGGCACGGGCAAGACCACCATGGCGCGCATTCTGGCCAAGGCGCTGCTGTGCCGCAATGCCGAGGCGGCGCGCGCCGAGGGTGCAAGCGGCTGCATGCCCGACGGTACTTGCGAGGAGTGCGAGCTCATTGCCGAGGGTAACCACCCCGATGTCTACGAGCTCGATGCCGCCTCCCGCACGGGCGTGGACAATGTGCGCGAGGAAATCATCAACTCCGTCAACTTTGCCCCGGTGCGCGGCAAGTACAAGATCTATATCATCGACGAGGTCCACATGCTCACGACGGCGGCGTTCAACGCGCTGCTCAAGACGCTCGAGGAGCCGCCGGCACACGTGATCTTTGTGCTGTGCACCACCGACCCGCAAAAGATTCTGGAGACCATCCTCTCGCGCTGCCAGCGTTTCGATTTCCATCGCATCGGCAACGAGGATATCGAGCGTCGCCTGGCATACGTGTGCGAGCAGGAGGGCTTCGATTACGACGATGAGGCGCTGGCTATCGTGGCGCGCCATGCCAAGGGCGGTATGCGCGACGCGTTGTCCACGCTGGAGCAGCTGAGCGTCTTTGGCAACGGTTCTGTGCATGCGGACGACGCCCGCTCGCTTTTAGGCGAGGTTTCGGACCAGATTCTGGGCGAGTTTTCCCGCGCCATTGCCGATCGCGATGTTGCCGAGCTCTATGGACTGATCCGTGCGCAGGTCGAGGAAGGAAACGACCTGCTGGAGCTGACGCGCGACCTGGTGGCGCATGTGCGTGACGTGTACGTTGCCTGCGTTGCCGGTGCCCGTGCCGAGCTGTTTGAGGGCGGCTCCGAGCAGGCCGAGGCGCTTGCTGCCGAGGCCGCTGCCTTTGGCGAGCATCCTGCCGACCGCCTGGCCCGTGTACTGACGGTGCTCGACGATGCCGCACTGGAGATGAGGGGCGCGAGCGACGTGCGCCTGGTGCTCGAGATCGCCTGCACGCGCCTGGCACGTCCCGAGGCCGATTTAACGATTGAGGCATTGGCCGAGCGCGTGGCCCGCTTGGAGGCCATGGTTGCCAACGGCGCCGTGCCGGCGAGCGTGGCTGCTGCTCAGGCCGCCGCGCCTGCAGCATCCGTACCCGCTGCTGCCCAACAGCCGACGCTCATTTCGGGCGCTCGCGCTGCCGCTCCGGCGGCATCCGCTGCCCCCGCTGCTACGTCCGCGCGCCAGGGCGGTATGCCTTGGGACCGTGGTGCTGCTGTTCCGGCTGCCCAGCCTGCGTCCCGTTCTGCGTCCGTGTCAGCTTCCAAGCCTGCAGCGCCTGCACCTCAGCCTGCGCCGACTCCGACGCCTCAGCCCGTTGCGGCTCCCGCGCCTGCCACCGCTCCGGCACCTAAGCCCCAGTCCAACAATGCCGCCCAGGTTGCCGCCGCCGGTACTGCCGAGACGCCCGCGGTCGAGGATGCCGGAGAGCTGCAGCGCAAATGGGCCGAGGTTGTCGAGCGTGTCAAGGCGCGTCAGGCTTCCTACGCGGGGCTTTTGCTCAATGCCCGCGCCACGGCTGACGACGGCTCCAGGCTCACGGTCTCGTTCCCCGCGGGCTCGACCTTTGCCATCAAGATGCTTGGACGCGCCGACACGCAGTCGGTGGTCCTGCCGACAGTCAGTGCGGTCTTCGGTCGTCGTACCGTCGACTATGTCCTGGATGGGGGTGGCACGCCGGCTCCTCAACATGAGGAGCATTCTCCATCTGCACGGGCTGCGGTATCTGCGGACCCGCAACCCGTGTCCTCGGCGGCCCCTGCATCCTCGAGCGCCAGCGCGACGCAGCCAAAAGCAGCACCGATAGCGGCGCCGACCCCGTCGGCGCCTAAGCCCGTCATGGCCAAACCGGCTGCTCCGACACCCGCGCCCAAGCCTGCCTCGCCCGCGCCCAAGTCGTCTGACCTGGGCAAAGCCCCCTGGCTGCGCTCCGACAACCCCGCCGGCGCTCCTGCCACGGGCAAGCTCCCGACCGAGCCCGCGCCCCGAGCGCCCGAGCGCGCGTCCGCTCCCAAGGCTCAGCCCGCCGCGCCGTCTGCGCCATGGGAATCCGAGCAGGTTCCCTACGACGATGCCATGGTTGGCGGTTTTGTTGCCGATGCTGGTGGGGACGATCTGCCTCCGTTCGACGTGCCGGGTGCGGCGTCCGCGCCCAAGTCCGCTGCAACTGCCCCCAAAGAGGAGGACGCTCCTGCAGCTCCCTGGGAGTCCAACTCCGGTGCGGGCGGCCCCTTCGGCCATCAGGGTGCAGCCCCGAGCATCCCGCAGACCGAGGACGAGGCCAAAGCCCTCATCCGCAGCGTCTTCGGCCAGTCCACCATCTTCAAGCCGGTGGAGTAGCTGCGCAGGCGGGTATACTGCTCAAGAAGAGAACCCCTTGCCCGGGCGCATCTGTATTTCGGACATGTGCAACGTGGTGCCGCGTATATCGCATTCGAGCAGACAGGCGCGTGACGGTCGGCCTAGGATGCTGAGGTCGATACGATACGTCGCATGGCTGTCCGTGTACTCGACTTGCTCGGCGTTGACGGTTGCTCCGATTGTAAATAAAGAGCCCAGTTCGGCATCGACAATCTTGGAGTCCTTTATCTTGACCTTGAACTCTTGGTAGAGGGACGGGCTGTTGTAGTAAATGGTTCGGGTTCCGTCGGTGCATTCATCGGTCGTCTCCCATTTGACGACGGGCTGGTCCGAGCTGGCTATCAGCAGTTCTGCTCCAAAAGCTATGGCATGGGTGATGATAACCAGTAATACCCAGACGACAAAGAGATAGAGAACCACATATGCAACGGGGTGTTTTGAGCGGATGTTTTGGAGTACGGCTGGGACATTCACGAGGGCACCTCCAAATCGTCATCTATGACAATCAAATTATACCCAGCCGCCATGCGTGCCGCCTCGAGCAGCGGCTCGGCATTTTGCCATGTAGCCTTGTAGCCCTACGCATAAACTGCCTGGTTCCAGCTCTGCTAGATGTAGCTTGAGATAATTATGCAACCTTGCATAATTCGACCTTGCATAATCTTGGGCGTGCGTCACGCTCAAGGACATGTATATCGACTGAGGTAGCGTGTCCGCCCCGCTTGCTTGCCCCGCGCCGTGGTACGATTTTTGAGTTTGAAAGTCCCGTCGCGCTCCGGCTGCCCTTGCAGCTTGTCGCGCGGCCGCACGTAAAGGAGCCATCATGGCCGGTATGAACATGCAGCAAATGATGAAGCAGGCTCGCAAGATGCAGGAGCAGCTTGCCGCCGCGCAGGAAAACCTTAAGTCCCAGACCGTCGACGCCTCTGCCGGCGGCGGCATGGTCAAGGTGACCGTTAACGGCGAGATGGAGCTCGTCAACCTCACCATCGACCCCGATGCCCTCGATCCCGAGGACGTCGATATGCTGCAGGACATGATCATGGCTGCCGTCAACGAGGCCGTCCGCGGTGTCAACGAGCTCGCCAACAAGCAGATGGGCGCCATCACCGGCGGCCTCAACATCCCGGGCATGCCGTTCTAAGACACGCATATATATGAGTGCCAACCATAGTCTGCAAAAATTGCTCGATGAGCTGGGCCGTCTGCCGGGCATTGGTCCCAAGTCGGCCCAGCGCATCGCCTATTACCTGCTCGAGGCCGATGCCGAGGAGGCGCGCCGCCTGGCCGAGGCTATCCTGGAGGTTAAGCAGGAGGTTCACTTTTGCAGCCGCTGCTTTAACTACGCCACGGCCGACGAGTGCTCCATCTGCCAGGATTCGATGCGCGATACCACTCGCATTTGCGTGGTGGGCGAGCCGCGCGATGTCCAGGCGATTGAGCGCACGGGCAGCTACCACGGTCTCTACCACGTATTGGGCGGCGTGATCAGTCCCATGGACAAGATTGGTCCCGAGCAGTTGCACATTCGTGAGCTGCTGGCACGCTTGGGCCACGAGGACATCCACGAGGTCATCATCGCCACCAACCCCAATATCGAGGGCGAGACCACGGCGAGCTACCTGGCCCGCACTATCAAGCCGCTGGGCGTTGAGGTATCGCGTCTGGCGAGCGGCCTTCCCGTGGGCGGCGACCTGGAGTATGCCGACGAGCTTACGCTTGGGCGCGCCATCGAGGCCCGTCGCACGATTTAGGTGGCGAGCCTGCTCCTGCCGTATGTCTTCATCGCGACGCACGGGGTAGCCATAATTTCCCCGTGCGACTGTAAGTTTGTTGTGCAACAAAGATGCTTTGTATCCGCTTATCGCATGGATGCTTCCACTCGCATCCTTAATTTGCCCATTCGTTGCGCAACCTTTTGGGTTCGCTGATACACTCAAATATGGATTCGAATGAATGCGCCGCTCCCGAGCGGCGTGTTTTTGTTGGAGGAGAACGCATGCGGCCCGGTGGCACTCAGACAAAGCGCGGCGCCGCGGTGCGCATGCGACGCCGACTGGGCTTGGCGCCGCGGGCGTACGCACTGCTGTCTTGCTCGCTGGTGCTGGTCATAGCTGGCGTTTCTGCCTATGGCATGACCGTGCCGTCCATGATGCAGGCACATGCCGCACGCGAACCGCGCGTGGGGCATGAGGTCAAAAGTGACCTGGGGACCACGACTGGATATGCTTGGGCAAGTGTGGTCGCGCATATTGTGTTTGGCACCGGCGACGCGGACGGCGCCGAGGCCCCGGACAACGAAGTCACGCTTGCCAATGGCAAAACCATCGTGCTCACCAACACCAAGATCATCGATCGGTTGTCCAACAATAGCGTGGCGGCAACGGTGAATAAGGTCGAGCAGCAGAAGGAGCAGGACGCCCAGCAGTCCGGAAAGCCCGGTAGCTCGGATACTTCTGGCTCCGGCTCGGATTCGTCGAGTTCGGGCGGTGGCTCTGGGTCGGGTTCCTCTGCCGGAGGGTCTGGAAACGGCGGCTCGACGGGCGGCAACACTGACAACGATGCAAACTCCGGTGGCCTTTCCGCTGCTGAGGAAGAGAGCATTCACAGCTGGCTTGTGACCAAGTACAACATGCTCGACGGCTATGTTTCTCGTGCCAATGACGTGGTCTCGACCTATAACTCTACGGGAGATCCCAGGCCGTGCGACAGCCTGGTCGGGGAGATGTTTGTCATTCGAGCCGAGTTCGGTCGTCAGACATTCTCGCCCCGGTCAAAGTGGTATCAGCAGTATGCCAATCTGTGGGGCTGTTACACCAACCTATGTCAATGGGTCGGCCATTACGGCGATGATGACGTCGCGCTCGGTAACTTCAACAATAACGTGGCGGCGCTTGCCCTATGATGACCGATCTTGCATCCACCACACCACAATCGCTCGGTCGCGATCCCATGGTCGGCCTGCGCCTGGCGCGTGTCGACGGGTTTGAGCCGGCCATTGCGCTCGGTCAGGACGAACTGCCTGCCTATCTGCGTCGTTTTACGATACTGTTTGCCGACGATGCCACCATGCGCCGTGGCGGTATCGGCCGCGTGACGCGTGCCGTCAACGCCCAAGGCGAGGCCGTGGCACTCAAGCAGCTCATCTTGCCAACGTGCGATGAGTTTGACGATGCCGCCGCCCATGAGGCGCTGGTCGCCAAGTTCAAAGCGGCGTTTCGCGAGGAATACGAATGCCATCGTGCCCTTTCGGGCCTTAAGGGCTTTCCCCGCTTGTACGGGTGGGGCGAGGTCGACGGCGTGCCCGCGATTGTCATGGAGTGGGTCGAGGGCGAGACGCTCGCTCGCCTGCGCTCGCGCCTTGCCGTGGACGATGCCGGGCGTCTGTCGCCGCTCGTTGCGGCGCGCCTAGGTCGCGACCTGTTCGATCTGCTCTGCCGCATGAGCTTGGTAGGCGAGGGGTTCGTCCATCGCGATATCTCGCCCGCTAATATTATGGTGCGCACGGCGCGCCTGCCGCTCGACCGACAGCTTGCCGAAGGCGCCTTCGACCTGTGCTTGATCGACTTTGGCTCGTCGCTGGCGCTCGAGCCCGCCTCTGCGGTGGCCGGCGCCGGCGGCAAGGCGTCGTTTACCGAGCGCTATGCCACGTTGCGCCGCGCGACGGTGGCCTACGCCCCGCCCGAGATGCTCACCGACGATATTCCCGACCTGCGCATGCTTCGCATGTCGCCGGCGATCGATGTCTATGCAGCGGCGAGTACGGTCTACGAGCTCATCGCCGGTGTCGCGCCGTACGAAGTAGCGCCGGGTGCGTCGGGTACTTCGGGCTCGCGCAAAAAGACTCGCGATATCGCCAGCCCTTATCGCCTCAAGATGGATACGCTGCCCGATTATCCCGTCGGCGCCCACGCGCCCGGCTGCGACTTGACGCAACTGCTGCGACGCGAGCCCGATGTGGCACTTGCCGCGGCCGAACAGGCTCAGCAGCTGGGGCTCGATCCAAATTCCGAGGACCTGCGCGATGCGCTGGCGTTTGTCGACGCTCAGCTGTTCGATGTGGTGATGGCCTGCCTGTCCTGCCATCAGGAAGATCGTCCCGAGCCGGCTGCGGTGGAGGCCGCGCTCTCGGCATTTTGTGACCACTATGCGCAAAATGTCGCCCGCTCGCTTCGCGCCGAGCCGCTCATGCCGTGCCCGATGGAGGTATCGGGCCGGGCGATGCGACGTATGGCGATGATTGCGTCGACGGCGGTATGCGGCGTGCTTTGGGCTGTGGTCGTGGTATCAGCGGCGCTGTTGGCATCGGGCGCCCATGTGACGCTCGCCGTGGGACCGCTTATGTGGTCCGGAAAGTTGCCGGCCATTATCGCCGCGCTGGCGTTGGCGCTGCCGGGCATGGTGGGCATCGCCGCCGGGGCTTTGGCGCGCGACCGCCGCGCGGGATTCCTACAGGGCGTGTTGACCCTTTCCGCCTGCGAGGTTCCGGCTCTGGTCGCACTCGCATGTGCCGTGTTTTCCCAGCATGCCGTGGCGGGTGGCCTGGTGGCCGCCATAATTGCAACCTATGCGCTCACGTGGTTTTTGCTGGCGATGGGGTTTGCCTTTGAGCTTCCCGTCGTGTCAGCACGACGTGCGAAAATTCCCATGGCGACGCCGCTTGCCGGCGGAGCCGCGGCTGCCCGCGCCTTTGGCGGGCCGGCCGAAGTGTCCGACACTATCTCTGCGACCAAGGAGGGCTAAGCCATGGCTTCTCAAGCTGAGCTCACCCCGTGTGGGGCAATGTTCGACATATTTAAGCGCGCAGCGCACCTGAGCCATATCGAACTGTGCGGCCTGGTGCTCTCGAGCCGCCCGCTTGCCGATGGCCGTAGCCCTCAGAGCCGTGCTGCCGATCGCTCCTGGGTTTCGCGCTTTATCGTGCGCGCGCCGGTCGGCACGCTGCAGGAACGTTATTTTGCCGATTACGGCACCTCGGCCGCGCGCATTATGTCGCAGCTGGCCCTGCGGCGGCGCAATCCCATGGACGCCGCGGCCGTGACCAATATGGTGTGCGGTCCCGCTGGCGAGCCCATGGCGCGGGCACTCGAGGAATGCCATCAGGACACGAATCTCTACCGCAATGCGCTCGAGCGCCTGTCGCAGGCGGCTGAGCTCATGCCCGCCGAGCGCGCCGAGGCCATCCTGGTGCTGTTTGTCGCCGTGGGTTGCTCGGCAGATGTCCGCTCGTCGGTGACCTATGCCATCGACTACGCCCATGCGACCTGTGGCGGCGCCACGTCGACGCCGCGCTCGCTGAGCACATCTTCGGTCGCGGGCGAGCGCGAGGTCGCGCCGGCGCATCCGTTGGGACTGTTGCGCGTGCAAAACGGCTACGTGGTGAGCGCCCCGCGCTGGATCCAACCGAGTGAGGAAGGCGTCGAGATCGGCGCGCTGGCAACGGGGGAAGGTGACATCACCGATGTCGGCGACGATGTCTCGGCCCGCCATGCCCATATCTGGTGCGACGATTCCGGCACATGGTTTGTCGAGGACCTGTCATCCACGAACGGCACCGTGGTGGTAAACGGGGCCACGAGCGTGTGTATTCAAGTAGAGCCCGGTCGCTCCGCCCAGCTCAACCCCGGCGACGAGCTCAAACTCGGCGAATCCACCACCTACGCCATCCTCCTCGGCGCCCTCTAGCCGGCAGTTAGGGACGTTCCTTTTCTGCCGGCACTCGGGGACACTCCTTGGCGCGCCAGAGCCAGTCGCCCGGGGATGGAGGGGCCATCTCGCCCCTTGGCGGTCACCCGGGGCAAACCTTTACCGCCCGCCTATATTTGCCGAAATTACACTTGACGGCGGGGTACAATAAACCCGCATGCGGATTTCCGTTGCGGGCGCTTCCCATCGCCGGGGCGTGCCCGGGAGCATCCGGCATGCGGCCTTTGCGGCGCTCGGTCATGTGCAAGACGGGTGGCTGGGCCTGTGGAGCGCGTGCAGCCCTCCTCGCCTCGGCATGCCTTCTCTCCACGCCATGTACCTGCTGTTGAGTCCGCCTGCCAGATGATTGGAAGCAACAACGAAAATCCCATCACGCCAACATCCCGGCGATCGCCGGGGCCTGTATACCTATATGAGAGGAGAGGGGTATATGGCGCGTAAGTTTAAGTCTATGGACGGCAACGAGGCGGCCGCATATGTTTCGTATGCGTACACCGAGGTAGCGGGAATTTATCCCATTACGCCGTCCAGCCCGATGGCCGACCATGTCGACCAGTGGGCGGCCCAGGGTCGCAAGAACATCTTTGGCACCCCGGTCAAGGTCGTCGAGATGGAGTCCGAGGCAGGTGCAGCCGGTACCGTTCACGGTTCGCTGGGCGCCGGTGCTCTGACCACCACCTACACGGCTTCTCAGGGTCTGCTCCTGATGATCCCGAACATGTACAAGATCGCGGGCGAGCAGCTCCCGGGCGTCTTCCACGTCTCCGCGCGTTGCGTCGCTTCGCACGCCCTGAACATCTTCGGTGATCACTCCGACGTCATGGCCTGTCGCCAGACCGGTTTCGCCATGCTCGCCGAGGGCAACGTCCAGGAGGTCATGGACCTCTCGCCGGTGGCTCACCTTGCCGCCATCGAGGGCAAGACCCCGTTCCTTAACTTCTTCGATGGCTTCCGCACCAGCCACGAGATCCAGAAGGTCGCCATGTGGGACTACAAGGATCTTGCCGAGATGTGCGACATGGACGCCGTCCAGGCTTTCCGCGATCACGCGCTCAACCCTGAGCACCCGCATACCCGCGGCAGCCACGAGAATGGCGACATCTTCTTCCAGAACCGCGAGGCCTGCAACAAGGTCTACGACGAGCTTCCCGCCGTCGTCGAGGGCTACATGAAGAAGATCAACGAGAAGCTCGGCACCGATTACGGCCTGTTCAACTACTACGGCGCTCCCGATGCTGATCGCGTCGTCGTGTGCATGGGCTCCTTCTGCGACGTGCTCGAGGAAGTCATCGACTACCTCAACGCTCACGGCGAGAAGGTCGGCTTGGTCAAGGTTCGCCTGTTCCGTCCGTTCTCCATCAAGCACTTTGTCGACGTTCTCCCCGAGACCGTCCAGAAGATCGCCGTCATGGACCGCACCAAGGAGCCGGGTTCCATCGGCGAGCCGCTCTATCAGGACGTCGTCTCCGCTCTCTACGAGGCCGGCAAGACGGGCATCAAGGTCGTCGGCGGCCGTTACGGCCTGGGCAGCAAGGACACGCCTCCCGCGTCCGCGTTCGCTGTCTTCGAGGAGCTTAAGAAGGACGAGCCCAAGCGCGAGTTCACCATCGGCATCGTCGATGACGTGACCAACCTGAGCCTGCCCGAGGCCGAGGATGCGCCCAACACCGCAGCCCCCGGCACCATCGAGTGCAAGTTCTGGGGTCTGGGTGGCGACGGTACCGTCGGCGCCAACAAGAACTCGATCAAGATCATCGGCGACCACACCGACAAGTACGTTCAGGCCTACTTCCAGTACGACTCCAAGAAGACCGGCGGCGTCACCGTCTCGCACCTGCGTTTTGGTGATTCCCCGATTCGCTCGCCGTACTACGTGACCAAGGCCGACTTTGTCGCCTGCCACAACCCCAGCTACATCGTCAAGGGCTTCAAGATGGTCCGCGACGTCAAGCCGGGTGGCACCTTCCTGGTCAACTGCCAGTGGAGCGACGAGGAGTTCGCCGAGCACATGCCCGCCGTGGCCAAGCGCTACATCGCGAACAACAACGTCAACGTCTACCTGATTGACGCTATCGACCTGGCTGCCAAGGTTGGCATGGGCAAGCGCACCAACACGGTGCTCCAGTCCGCCTTCTTCGCGCTGGCCAAGGTCCTGCCCGCCGAGGACGCCCTGCAGTACATGAAGGACGCGGCTACCAAGTCCTACATGAAGAAGGGCCAGGCCATCGTCGACGCCAACCACAAGGCCATCGATGCCGGCGCTACCGCCTTCCATAAGTTCGAGGTTCCGGCCGACTGGGCTACTGCCGAGGATGCCGCCCCCGTCGAGCTCTCCGAGGAGACCAAGTCCGCTATCGCCCAGCAGGTCAAGAACCTGCTCGAGCCCATCGATCGCATGGACGGCGACAGCCTGCCTGTTTCCGCCTTCGTCGGTTGCGCCGACGGCCAGTTTGAGCTGGGCGCCTCCGCATACGAGAAGCGCGGCGTCGCCGTCGTCGTTCCCCACTGGGACGAGACCAAGTGCATCCAGTGCAACCAGTGCGCCTATGTGTGCCCGCATGCCACCATCCGTCCGTTCGCGATGACCGAGGACGAGGCTGCTGCCGCGCCCGAGGCTACCCGCACGCTCGACGCCATGGGCCCCAAGGCCAAGGGCATGAAGTTCACCATGGCCGTGTCCCCGCTCGACTGCATGGGCTGCACCAACTGCGTCAAGGTCTGCCCCAAGGGCGCCCTCGAGATGGTTCCCACCGAGCAGGAGATGGACCAGCAGCCCGTTTGGGACTACATGGTCGAGAACGTCTCCGAGAAGAAGGAGCTCATCGCGGCCAACGTCAAGGGCAGCCAGTTTAAGCAGCCCTACCTGGAGTTCTCTGGCTCCTGCGCCGGCTGCGCCGAGACCGCCTATGCACGTCTGGTGACCCAGGTCGCCGGCGACCGCATGTTCATCTCCAACGCCACCGGCTGCTCCTCCATTTGGGGCAACCCCGCTGCCACCGCTCCTTACTGCAAGGACAAGGACGGTCACGGCCCGGCGTGGAACAACTCCCTGTTCGAGGACAATGCCGAGCACGGTCTGGGCATGGCCGTCGGCTATGAGGCCGTTCAGCACAAGCTGATCGCCGCTACCCAGGACATCATCGCTGCCGATGGTCCGTCCGATGAGCTCAAGGCCGCCGGCCAGGCTTGGATCGACTCCGTCAACGACGCCGAGGCCTCCAAGACCGCTGCCGCTGCCTACGTTGCCGAGCTCGAGAAGTGCGGCTGCGAGGCTTCCAAGGCAATCCTCGCCGACAAGGCTTACCTCACCAAGAAGTCCTTCTGGATCTTCGGCGGCGACGGCTGGGCCTACGACATCGGCTTCGGTGGCCTGGACCACGTCCTGGCTTCCGGCCACAACGTCAACGTCTTTGTCTTTGACACCGAGGTTTACTCCAACACCGGCGGTCAGGCCTCCAAGGCCTCGAACCTGGGCCAGGTCGCTCAGTTCGCCGCTGCCGGCAAGGTGACCAAGAAGAAGTCTCTGGCCGAGATTGCCATGAGCTACGGCTACGTCTACGTGGCGCAGGTCGCCATGGGCGCCAACCCGGCTCAGACCCTCAAGGCCATCCACGAGGCCGAGGCCTACGACGGCCCGTCCCTCATCATCGGCTACAGCCCCTGCGAGATGCACTCCATCAAGAAGGGCGGCATGCAGAACTGCCAGGCCGAGATGAAGAAGGCTGTCGAGTGCGGTTACTGGAACCTCTTCCGCTTCAACCCCGAGGCTGCTGCCGGCAAGAAGTTCTCGCTCGATTCCAAGGAGCCCGCGGGCGGTTATCAGGAGTTCCTGATGAACGAGGCCCGTTACGCTTCGCTGACGCGTTCCTTCCCCGAGCGCGCCGAGGAGCTCTTCAAGGAGAACGAGCAGGCCGCTATGGATCGCTATCAGCACCTGCTGAAGCTCAAGACGGTGTACAACGAGGCTTAGGTCTCCCACTGCAGGATCTGAGGGCTGACCTTCGCGGACGTCCTCGGACATGAAAGAACCCCCGCTGCGCACTACGTGCGGCGGGGGTTCTTTCGTCCTGCGGAGTGTCCGCGAAGGTCAGCCCTCAGATCCTGCTACGACTACGTCCTCGGATTGTGTGGGCTGATGAAGGACGTGGTTGGTGGGGCGCCTTGTCCCGGTCGCTGTTTCGCGGCTTTGGGCATAGAGGGGGATTTGGTTGCGGACCCAGATGGCCTAGAGGGATATGGGTGCAAACGAGAAATCGTTGTTGGGGTCGTCCTTTTCCATAAACTCATCGAGACAGAATGTCATATAGATTGGAACGTAAAGGATCTTGCCCTCTTTACAAAGGTTTTCGTGGCTCAGCACAACGGCCTCGGGAATTTTGTACTCGCCCACACTCATCAAACGGTCGAGGGCTGCATGTGCTCGAACTTTCTTGCCCGATTTGACTTCGATTGGGACAACATGCCCGCGGGCACCTTCGATTACAAAGTCGACTTCACCGACCTCACGCGTTTGGTGGTACCACGTATCTGCTCCGAGGGCAACGAGTTCCTGTGCGACCACGTTCTCATAGAGGCCGCCGAGGTTGGGGGTTTTCATGTCAAGGTAGACGGCGCGTGCCGTGCTGCCGGGATACCGCGATGCGAGCATACCTGTATCGGACTCGTATAGTTTAAAGGCCGTCGTTTTCTCCGTCCTCTTGAGAGGACTTCGTGCCTCCGTCACCTGGGGGACCATCAATCCAACGCCTGCGTTCACCAGCCATAGGAAATCCTGCTCGTATTTTTGAAGACGAGCTCCCTCGCCTAGAGACGAGACGATAAAGCGATGGGACTCCGCCTCAAGCTGAACGGGAATTTGCTCGAAAATGGAGCGAACGTTAAACGCTCGAGTCGATGCATATTTAGAGATATCGCTTTTGTACTGATCGACTAGCTGAATTTGAAGCTCACGCGTTCTCACGAGCGAATAGCCCGAATCGATATAGTTCTGAACGACCTCCGGCATGCCGCCGCAAACGATATAAGCTCTAAAGTTTTTGAGCATCGCCTCATGAATAAAATTTTCGACGGGACGCCTCTCGACAAGGCAGCTGCGGATGTCTGCAAGCACATTCTCGCTGATGCTGTTTGCCCAACAAAACTCTTCAAAATCCATTGGCCGCATAACAATGTGCTCGACATACCCCACCGGGAAAGAAGAGATCCCCTTAAACTCAGTCCCAAGCATAGACCCCGAGAAGACATAGCTAAAGCGTCCGTCCTCGACCAGCGCCTTCATAAGTGTAACGATCTGCGGATACTCCTGAATCTCATCGACAAAGATAAGCGTATCTCCCTCAACAAGCGGTGCATCCGCAAGAAGGGCCACACGGTTGATGAAGTCAATGGAGTTCTTAGCGCCAACAAGTACGTCTCTTGCCTCGGCATCAAGTAGCAGATTGACCTCATAATACGAAGCGTAGTTGCTCTTTCCAAACGCGCGAATCGCATAGCTCTTGCCAATCTGACGCGCACCGGTAACAAGCAGGGCCTTATGGGAGTTATTCTTCCAGCTCAAAAGCCTATCAGTGACTTTGCGGCGTAGCATTAAAACACCTCATTGACAAAAATTGGCAAATAGATTTGCCCCTAATCATACAAAAATTGACAAATAGATTTGACCCAAATCATACAAAAATTGGCAAATAGCAAAGCTCACTTAGGCCTCAAAGCCAGCGAGCCAGCACGGTACTTTGCGAAAAGGCTGGCGGCGCCGTTGTTGAGGGTGGCCAGGTTGACAGTGGCGCCGTTAGCGTTCTCGGCTGCTTGGGCGCGCAGGAGCGAAAGGGCGTCGGTAGCGTTCATGCAGAAGCCGACGGTAAAGTTCCATACTGCGAACTCGCAGTCGCTTGCCGCGGGGTGAAGCGCGATCGGCTATCCCTTATGTTGGATGAAAAGCCCCATGTTTTTGCAGGGGTGCATACTCAACTTATAAGTGCATAGAATCTCGTATAGTGCGAGTAAGATATTGCGCTGTCCGTTTTGTGTTTAGCAGAGATGTAGTTTGCATAATCCGACATAATCCTCGCTGCATTTAAATAAAGTTGCACGTAAATGGCGTAGATATGCGTGAGCTGGGGTTCTTTACGCTGAGCGGATAAAAACGACCGTTCACCGTTCCGCTATTTTCAAAATGAATAAAATGAGCGATAAAGAGAATATAAACCTTAATAAACTCGCGTAACGCACGGACGCGGGTTATTAATGGGTTGTAGGCCTTTTACAGAAAGGATTCCAGCAATGTCTAAGCCTCTTGGCAAGCCCGATCGTATTGTCGTCGCCCTTGGCGGCAACGCCCTCGGCAACAACCCCGTCGAGCAGATCGAGGCCGTGAGCAACACCGCCCACGCTCTCCTTGGTCTTATCGAACAGGGTAACGAGATCATCATCACCCACGGCAACGGCCCGCAGGTCGGCATGATCCAGAACGCCTTCGCCGCTGCCCACGATGCCATCGGTACCCCCGAGATGCCGCTGCCCGAGTGCGGCGCCATGTCCCAGGGCTACATTGGTTATCACCTGCAGCAGGGCATCGGCCGCGAGATGCACAAGCGCTATAAGCGTTGGCACGCCGCCACCGTCGTCACCCAGATCGAGTGCGATCCGGATGATCCCGCGTTCAAGAACCCGACCAAGCCGATCGGCCCCTTCTACACCGAGGAGCAGGCCAAGGAGTTCATGGCCGAGGATCCCTCCAAGGTCTTCGTCGAGGATTCCGGCCGCGGCTGGCGTCGCGTCGTCGCTTCCCCCGATCCCAAGAAGATCGTCGAGGCTGACTCCATCCTCAACCTGCTCGACAACGAGTTCATCGTCATCGCCTGCGGTGGCGGCGGCATCCCCGTCGTCCGCGACTACGAGAACAAGGGCTGCTACAAGGGCGTTCCCGCCGTCATCGACAAGGACCTGGGCGGCGAGCTGCTGGCCGAGGACTGCGACGCCGACGTTCTGTTCCTGCTGACCGCCGTTGAGCATGTCGCCATTAACTTTGGCAAGCCCAACCAGGAGGAGCTCGAGGACCTCACCGCCGACGAGGCCGAGCGCCTGGCCGACGAGGGTCAGTTTGGCAAGGGTTCCATGGAGCCCAAGGTCCGCGCTGCCATCAAGTTCGCCCGTTCCCGCAAGGGCCGCACCTGCATCATCGGCGCTCTGGACAAGGCTGCCGAGACCATGGCCGGCCTCTCCGGTACCCGCATCCACGAGTAGTCTCTACTCTGTTGCCTCTCTCGTGGGCGCCAGGCAAAGCGCCTACAAACTAGCCTCTCTTCATGAGCCCCGCAGTCCGCTCCGACTGCGGGGCTTTTGCTATTCAGCTAGTCATTAGGGACGTTCTTAAATGACTAGTCAAACAAGAGCGTCCCCAATGACCACTCATTTAAGTCTGTCCCCAATGACTAGTAGTAGGCCCACATGGCTTCGATTTCGTTGAGGACCTCCACCACGCCCCAGCGGCGGGCGCTGCGGCTGGCCGAGTTGGGGTCGTAGACGCCAATCTGGTTGGCATCGTCGATGCCGTAGAGCACGATATAGTGGCCTACGTTGGTAAACGTGCCGGGGCGCACTGCGGCGATGACGGGCGCACCCGAGCGAAGTGCTTGGGTAATCGATTCGCGATTGTTATAGAGCTGTGTTCCGTTGAGCCCCAGCTGCCACGCACCGCCTGTCATAAACGACCACTCGGTGGCACCAGTGGGGGCGTAGTTGCCGGCTTCGGCCAGTGCGCATATATCGACCGGCGTCTTATCGGTGTGGCCGGTCTTAAAGATATAGACCATGGTGAGGCAAGTGGGGCCGCAAGCGTTTTCGCGAATAGTGCCACCGGCATAGGGCAGCTCCGACCATGCGGGGTCAATTTGGTAGATGTGGGGCATGGTGCCGGCCTGCCATTGCGAGCGTGGGGTCGAGAACGCAAAGGAGTAACCGGGCGCGACGGGAGCTTTAAGCAGCTTGTCCTCGGCAGTGGGCTCAAGACCGGCTGATCCGTGCGAGATACAGGATCCCAAAAACACAAAGACGAGGCAGGCGGCAATGGAGCAAAGCGCAAGGCGTAGACGGCGGGCTGGAAGTGCGTGGCTTGTGGTGTGCGACGCGGGGCGAGGGGCGGAATTGCCGCGATTGCGTTGAGGTGGCGAAAAGGAGCGCTTAACGTAGTGGTCGGTCGTACGGCAATCGTAGCGGCGCGGCTGCGATGTGTCGGTCTGGCGTTGGCGTGTGCTCGTGCTCACGCGGTCTGACTGCTGCGCGGTACGGCTTTGTTGCCGAGAAGAAGCCCCGGGCTGCTCTTGGGGGCGCTGCTGGTTGCCGTTGTCGGAGGTGCTTCTGGGCGTTGGCGTGGTGCGGCCGGCAAGGCGCACGCTTTGTGGCCGTTGGTCGCCGTCATTGTATCCGTATGCCATTCGAATCACCTTGCCTCGTGTGTAACTTGTCTATCCTACATAAAAAGATGCACGACACATGGGTATGTGCGCCAAAAGCCTGACAAATGGTATGAACGTTGCCGCGCCGCGCGCCAAGCGTCACGGCAACAGGTATTCAAAAGCAGACAAGATGAAAGCGTCCAGGACGAATGACGTCTCCCGCCGTTCGTCCCAAAAACGGTGCCGCTCGTTTTGCAGTTCTGCCTTCGGTCGAGCTGCGAGCGGCGCTGCTGCGCCAAGGCCGTATCTTAAAGCCATGGAATAAAAGCGCGCGGCAAAACGGACCGCGCAAGGGGTGACGCCAGGGGGCGTCAAAAAGGAAAGGAGGGGAACAATGGCGGACAAGAACGCAGAAGTTGCAGTCGAGGACAACGGCGGCATGAAGAAAACGCTTTCGCTCTGGAACTTCTTCACCATCGGTTTCGGTGCCATCATCGGTACCGGTTGGGTTCTGCAGGTCGGCGACTGGATGGTCGTGGGCGGCGGTCCCGTTCCCGCTATGATCGCATTCCTCTTGGGTGCAATCTTCCTCGTGCCCGTCGGAGCTGTTTTCGGTGAGCTCACGGCTGCTATCCCCATCTCGGGCGGCATCGTCGAGTATGTCGATCGTAGCTTTGGCCGTACGATGAGCTACATCACCGGCTGGCTCCTGGCCCTGGGCAACGGCATCCTGTGCCCGTGGGAGGCCATCGCCATCTCGACCCTCGTGTCCGAGATGTTCGGCAGCCTGCCCGGCCTTGAGTGGCTGCGCGCCGTCAAGCTCTACACCATCCTGGGCGCCGACGTTTACCTGTTCCCGACGCTAATCGCGCTCGGCTTTGCGACCTACGTCATCTTCCTCAACTTCCGCGGTGCCAGCTCGGCCGCCAAGCTGCAAGCCTTCCTGACCAAGGCCCTGCTCTGCGGCATGCTGCTCGCCATGGGCGTCTCGCTGTTCACCGGCTCGCCGGACAACGCCATGCCCGTGTTCTCCCAGGTCACCGGTGCTGGCGGCGGCAAGCCTGCTACCGAGGGCACCAGCCTGTTCGCAGGCATCGTTTCGGTCCTGGTTCTGACCCCGTTCTTCTACGCCGGTTTCGACACCATTCCTCAGCAGGCTGAGGAAGCGGCCGAGGGCCTCAACTGGAACAAGTTCGGCAAGATCATCTCCCTGGCCCTGCTGGCCGCAGGCGGCTTCTACATGGTCTGCATCTACTCGTTCGGCACCATCCTCGACTGGCATGAGTTTGTTAAGAGCCCGGTTCCCGCGCTTGCCTGCCTCAAGGGCATCAACATGCTCCTGTACCTGGCCATGCTCGTCATCGCCACGCTTGGACCCATGGGCCCGATGAACTCCTTCTACGGCGCCACGAGCCGCATCATGCTCGCCATGGGCCGAAAGGGCCAGCTGCCCGAGAAGTTCGCCGAGGTCGATCCCAAGTCCGGCGCTCCCAAGCTCGCCTGCGTCGTTCTGGGCGTCATCACCGTCGTCGGTCCGTTCCTGGGCAAGAACATGCTCATCCCTCTGACCAACGTGTCGGCTCTCGCCTTCATCTTCTCCTGCGGCATGGTCGCCCTCGCTTGCCTGCGCATGCGCTTCACCGAGCCCGACCTGCCTCGTCCCTACGAGGTGCCCGGCGGCAAGTTTGGCATCAGCCTCGCTATCGTTGCCTGCGGCACCATCATTGGCCTGCTCGTGATCCCGTTCTCTCCCGCCTCCCTCAACATGGTGGAGTGGAGCATCGTGATCGGCTGGTTGGCTGTTGGCCTGGCCCTCATGGCTTTCACCAATTCCCGCAAAAAGTAACGCCTGGCCGGGGCGGATCGGGTGCGCGGAATCCTCTCTCCCGCGCACCGAACCCGGCACCACTTGGGTAGCTTTGTGAGGCCTTAACCCAACACGGCCTCGCCCACTATATGGATCCATAAGGAGGAACCATGTCCACTAAGTATGCAATCGTTGGCGGCAAGCTCATCGACGGTACCGGTGCCGAGCCGGTCGAGAACTCCCTCGTTCTCGTCGACGACAACGGCAAGATCGAGTACGCCGGCACTATGCAGGACCTTCCTGAGGGCGTTGAGGTTATCGATGCCGCCGGCAAGACCGTCCTTCCCGGCCTGATCGACACCCACCTGCACTTCTCGGGCAACTTGACCGACGATGACACCGACTGGGTCATGCAGCCGCTCCTCGAGAAGCAGGCCGTCGCCGTCAAGCAGGCCTACGACTGCCTCACCCACGGCCTCACCACCGTCTGCGAGATCGGCCGCTTTGGTATCCAGATCCGTGACTGCATCGACAAGGGCGTCTTCAAGGGCCCGCGCGTTCTGGCCACCGGCCTTGGCTTCTGCCGCGTTGCCGGCCACGGCGACTCCCACCACTGCAGCCAGGAGCTCAACAAGGAATCGCACCCCTGGGGCGATCAGGTCGACGGTCCTTGGGATCTGCGCAAGGCCGTCCGTCGTCGCCTGCGCGAGAACCCCGATGCCATCAAGATCTGGGCTACCGGTGGCGGCATCTGGCGCTGGGACTCCGGTCGCGACCAGCACTACTGCTCCGAGGAGATCCAGGCCGTGGTCGAAGAGGCAAAGATGGTCGGCATCCCCGTGTGGAGCCACTGCTACAACAACCACGCCGCTGCCTACGATTCCGTTCGCTTTGGCTGCGAGCAGCTGATTCACGGCTTCGATATCGATGAGCGCACCATGGACCTCATGGCCGAGCAGGGCACCTTCTTCACTCCGACGATCGCCTTCCTGCCCACCTGGTACGCCACCTATCCGCCCGTCTACGTCCCCGAGCTGCACGACAAGTACGAGGGCACCCTGGTCGAGAAGGAGCTGCAGCGCAACTACGACTGCCTGCGCGAGGCCAAGAGGCGCGGCGTCGTCATGACGATCGGCTCCGACTCCTTCTCCTTCGTCACCCCGTACGGCACCTGCTCCATCGAGGAGATGTACGAGTTTGTCGACAAGATCGGCTTCACCCCGGTCGAGACCATCACCTGCGCCACCCTCAACGGTGCCAAGATGTGCCACATCGAGGACGAGACCGGTTCCATCGAGGCCGGCAAGTGCGCCGACCTGCTGGTCGTCAACGGTGACGTCGCCGCTGACATTCACGTGCTCAACACCGACAACATGGACGTCATCATGAAGGACGGCTGGATTGTCGAGGCCGGCACCTTCGGCGAGGCAAACAAGTACAGCGCCTAAGCTACCGTTCATCGATGGCTTGATGTAAAACACAGTATTTGATTGCATAATGCAATGGAGAGGGTCGCTTGCGGCCCTCTTTATTGCTATGGGGTGCGTCAGTAAGAAGGAGATGACGGTGGATCTCAATAGGCTGATTCTGGGCAAGAGCTACAACTCTACCAAGGTCTTTCGTACCGCTCAGCATGTGGTTCAAGCCATCTTGCTCGGTATTGTCGTTCCGCTGCTTATCCTGCTGCTCATCTGGGATCTAACCGATAATCCCAATCCTGTTCCGGCCGTTGTCGTCATTGCCGGCTTGGTCATGCTGTGCTTCTTCTTCTCGTACGTCTTTGTCGTTCCCGACGACCTCACATCGAGCGCTACCGACCGCACGCTCGCCATCGCGTCGAAAATATTCGCCTACACGTCGCGCGGCCTTACGCCCGAAGCTGCCCTGGGCGCCTCTAAGATCATCCTGTCCGAAACCATCGCCTCTGCCATCTGCTTTACCGACGGCAAGCAGGTGTTGGCAAGCTGGGGCGAGGACTCGGCAAAATGCCCCGCGGGCACCCCGGTGGTGCTGCGGACCACGCTCAATGTGATCAACAGCGGTGAGCAAAGCGTTTTCTCGCGCGATGCCTCGACCGAGACAGGTGGCTACTTTCCGCGCCTGCGCGCCGGTATTGTCGCGCCGCTTACCGTGCGCGGGCATTGCGTGGGCACGCTCGAGCTGTATTATCCCCGTCTGAGCAGCATCGATATGCGCCAGACGGCGCTTGCCTCGGGCTTTGCCGACCTCATTTCCACGCAGCTTGCGAGCTTTGAGCTCGAGCGCCAGGACGAGCTTACGGCCCGCGTGGAGCTGCGCGCCTTGCAATCGCAGGTCGATCCTCATTTTCTGTTTAACACCATCAGCACCATTGTGTCGCTCGTACGTACCGAGCCGGACAAGGCCAGGTCGCTGCTCATCGACTTTTCCAATTACTACCGTCAGACGCTTTCTGATTCCGATACCCTCACAACGCTCGAGCACGAGGTGGAACAGGGCACTCGCTATATCAATCTTATGCAGGCTCGTTATGGCGACGGCCGTCTGCGCGTCTCGGTCGATATCGACTTTGAGGTGCGCGATTGCATGGTGCCGCCGTTTATCTTGCAGCCGTTGCTCGAAAACTGCATCAAGCACGCGCAGCGCGAGACCGAGCCGCTTTCTATTCATGTTAGGGCTTTCGAGACCGATGACGGTTTGGAGATCATCGTCGAGGACGACGGCATCGGTATGAGCGAAGAGGTCTGCGCGCATCTGTTTGAGCAACATCGCCGAGAGGAGCCCGAGAGCATTACCGCCGACGGCTCCGTCAAGCGAGGTTGCGGCCTGGCGCTCTTCAACGTGCTTCAGCGCATCCATTTCTTTTACGGAGAAGATTCCGGCATGCGCGTGAAGTCCCAAGAGGGCGTGGGAACGCAGGTCATCGTCGAGCTGAACGGCGAGCCGCATGAGCCCGCGCCGTTGACGGCGTAGCACGCGGTTGGATTGAGAGAAAAAGAGGGGAAGCACATATGTCCGAAGGCTGGAACATCTTGGTGGTTGATGACGAGCCCCCAATTAGGGCTGAGCTACGCTATCTATTGGAAAAGGATACGCGTGTGGGTCATATTGCCGAGGCGGGCAATGTCACCGAAGCCGTGGAGTCGATTCTGTCGAACAGGCCCGACGTGTTGTTTTTAGACATTACCATGCCCGGTCGCTCGGGAATTGAGCTTGCCGAGACGCTGCAGAACCTAAAGACGCCGCCGGTCGTGGTGTTTGTGACGGCATTTGCCGAGTATGCGGCTGATGCCTATAACCTCGATGCCGTCGATTATGTCGTCAAGCCGGTTGAGGACGCACGCCTGTCAAAGGCACTCGACAAGATCGAGGCGGCCTTGGGCGTCCGTCGTGTTATCCACGCTCCGCGCCAGCCTTTGCGTCTGACGGTGGACCGCGGGGGCAAAAAGGTGTTCATTCCCGCCGCAGACGTTTGCTACTTTGAGGCGCGCGCCGATTTTTGCAACGCCATCTGCGCCGAGGGAACGTACCTGATCAATGAGTCGATCTCTTCGCTCGAGCGTCGCTTGGACTCCGAGGGCTTTATTCGCGTTCATCGCAGCTACCTGGTCAATTTGGAAGACGTGCACAATGTTGAGATTGGCTCCACGGGGTTGATGGAGCTCAGGCTCGACCGCGTGAACTCGACGGTACCGGTGTCCCGTCGTCGTGCCGCCGAGGTCAAGTCGCACCTGGGGCTTGCGTAAGAGGCTTGCGTGCTGTCGTTTACCATCGCAGGTTTGGCATGGGCGCGCGGTGGGCATAATGGGTGGCATCGAATGAAATCGAAAGGATCATTATGCCCGCGCTTATCACCCATCATCTGTTTGGCGAGGAAAGCATCGACCGTCTTCCGCAGTGCGTCATCACGTCCGATGAAGAGCGCATTGCCTTTATCTTGGGCAACCAAGGCCCCGACCCGTTTTTCTTTCACATTCTGACACCGCGTGTTTCCGACTGCACGCTGCTGGCGCAGGTCATGCATCGGTCGCGCATGTCTCGCCAGTTCGCGTGCCTGCGCGACGGCGTGTCGCATCTGCTGCCGCGCGATGCCAGCTTGGGTCGTGCCTTTGCGCTGGGCCTGCTGTCTCATTACGTGCTCGACCGCAACGCTCACCCCTTTGTCTATGAGCAGCAGTTTGGCATCGTGGAGTCCGATTCAGAGCTTGAGGATTCGAGCAGTCAGGTCCATGCCGTGATCGAGAGCGACCTGGATGTACTGATGCTGCAGCTTAAACGCGATGGCGCTACGGTCGACGATTACCCGCCGGCGGGCGAGATCGTCACCACCGATCGCATCAATCGCGTGGCCGGCGTGCTGATGAGCTATGTTGCCGGACGCGTGTACGGCATTGACATTCCGGCGGGGGAGTACGGTGCTGCCGTTGCCAATATGCAGCGACTTTACCGCGCGATTGAGCCGGCCGGCTCCGCAAAGACGCGCGCGATCTCGCTGGTTGAGGGCTTGGTGCACGACTACTCGCTGCTCGACGGCCTTGCGCACCGCGTGACGACCGAGCTGACCGAGCGTACCGGCAACCTGGGCCACTTGGCATGGAAGAACCCCTTTACCGATGAAGTCTCGACCGAGAGCTTCCCCGAGGTCTTTGACCGCGCGCTGCTCGATTACGAGTGCACGGTTGCCCGCTTTATCGAGACCGGCGATATGGAAGCCGTGACCAACCATGTCAATTACAGCGGTCGCGTGCTCAATGCCGATGAGGAGTTCGACCGCGAGGAATAGGGCTCATGCGTGCCCCTTTGCCGAATCCTTACCGGTGCTTCTGGACAATTGGGGTACGATGAACTAACTGCATATCGGGCAAATACGAAGGGTCCCTGTCCATGAAATACACCAAGCTCGAGCGTAACTGGGTTATGTACGATGTGGGCAATTCGGCCCTCGTGCTGCTCAATACCTCGGTGGTGCCCATTTACTTTAACGCCATCAATACCGGCGCTTCCTCGGCCGACCTGGTGGTCGCTTGGGGCAATGCGCAGACGATCGCCTCGCTGGTCATCGCCATGCTCATGCCCATTCTGGGCGCACTTGCCGACTACGCCGGCAACAAGATCAAGTTCTTCTTGGGCTTCTTCCTCACGGGCCTGGTGCTTTGCCTGGCGCAGGCTATCCCAATGTCCGCCATGGCATTTTTGACCGTGTACGTGCTGTGCACCATCGGCCTTAACTCTTCTATGACGTTCTACGACGCCATGCTGCCTGACATTACCACCGACGAGCGCATGGACGCCGTGTCCAGCTCGGGTTATGCCTGGGGCTACATCGGTTCCACCGTGCCGTTCGTCATCTGCCTGGCGCTCATCATGGGTGGCCCCGCTCTTGGCATCCCCACCATGCTGGCAACGCGTCTGTCGTTTATCATCACTGGTGCCTGGTGGCTCATCTTTACCCTGCCGCTCATTCGCACCTATAAGCAAAAGTACGGTCGCGAGCGCGGTCCCGAGGACACCATCGGCCACATCGTGGGCGGTGTGTTCTCCGAGGTCGGACACACCATGCGCGAGATTGCCCACAATAAGACCGTGCTGGTCTACATGATCGCGTTCTTCTTCTATATCGACGGTGTGCACACGGTCATTTCCATGGCCACCAGTTACGGATCGGCCTTGGGCATCGATTCGACGCAGCTGGTGCTGGCGCTGCTCGTTACGCAGTTCGTGGCCTTTCCGTCCGCCATCATCTACGGCAAGCTCGCCGGACGCGTGGGCACGCTCAACATGATCCTGGTGGCGGTCGCCGCCTACATGGGGATTGTGCTGTTCGCCGCGTTCTTCCTAAAGACCGCCTTTGAATTCTGGGTGCTTGCCATTATGGTCGGCCTGTTCCAGGGCGGTGTGCAGGCGCTCAGCCGTAGCTACTTTGGCCGCATTATCCCCAAGGAAAAGTCCAACGAGTACTACGGCTTCTTTGACATCTTTGGTCGTTATGCAAGCGTTATGGGCACCTTCCTGGTGTCGGTCGTCACCTCGCTGACCGGCAACCCGTCGCTGGGCGTCCTTTCCATTGGCGTGCTGCTGGTCGTTGGCTTTATGCTACTGGTCCGCCTGTCCCGCATGACTCGGGCGGCAGAGCATGCCGCATAGGAGCGAGCGGCTATTGTGCCTGTCCACGGTACTCTTTTGGGGTTATCCGCAATAAACATTGCGACTTGCGAGCAATGATTTGCCCAAGTGGGTATGATGGAATCAGCTAGGTCGCGGGGCGTCGCCTGTGTTTGGCGGCGTCCCGTTTTTGTGTTGCAGGGAGGGTAAGGCATGAACGCCACGGTCGTGATTCCAACGTATTGGGCGGGCGATGACGCTTGCGCAAACGCCCCTGGCACCTATGACCATTCGACGCGACTCAACGCCGACAATCCCGAACTCGACCGCTGCCTGGCCTCGCTTGAGCAGGTGTGCGACATCCCGCGCATCATCCTTTTGGTGGTCTGTCCTGTTTCTGCCACAGCCGATGTGTCGCTGCGCGTGCACGAGATTGTCGACGCGCATCCCACGCTCAAGGTCACCGTTGTCACCAACACCCAGGCCTCGCGCATCGCAGACCGGGTTGCTCAGATCGCGCCCAAGGGTTCGGGCGAGTGCGTGAGCCTGCGAGGCTACGGTGCCATCCGCAACATGGGGCTAGCCTGTGCCGCTGTGCTGGGGCATGACGCGGTTATCTTTTTGGATGACGATGAGACTGTCATCGACGCCGACTTTATGAAGCGCGCGACCTATGCGTTGGGGCAGCAGACGCGTCAGGGCTTGCCGATCTTGGTCAAGAGCGGCTATTTCTACGATCGCGACGGATCGCCGCTTGCTCCCACGGACAAGGCGGGCATCTGCCATCGTTGGTGGACCAAGCGCATCGAGTTCAACCGTTGGATGAAAAAGGCGCTCTCGGGCACCCGCATCTCGCGCTCCAACTACGTGTGCGGCGGCCTGATGGCCCTGCACGCCCGCGCCTTTACGCGTGTGGCCTTTGACCCGTTTATCACCCGCGGCGAGGACTTGGATTACCTCTTTAACATGCGTATGTTTGGCTACGACGTGTGGTTCGATAACGAGTGGACCGTGCGCCATCTGCCTCCGGAGTCCGAAAAGCGCTCACCGCGCTTTATGCAGGATGTATACCGTTGGTACTACGAACGGGCCAAGTTGACGTTCGCCGCGCATCAAAAGGAGCTCATTCCCGTTACGGCGGCATCACTCATGCCCTACCCGGGCCCGTGGATTTCGCGCGAGCTCGACGACCGCGTGCACAAGACCGCTATGGTCCGCAGCGTGTTTACCCGCGAGCATGAGGGCTACCTGCGCATTTGGCGCCATGGTATCGGCGAGGCAAAGGCCTATGCGCGCCAAAACGCTGCAAGCTACCTGCGTTTCCAGAGCTTTTGGCCCAAGATCATGGACGGGCTTTGGCGTGACGCACAACTGATCAGTATCCTGGAGGGGGCCGAATGATCGACCGCCGCGCCCAGCGCGATAGTTCAATATCAATCTTTCGCATCATTGCCGTTGCATGCGCCATTTGCGTGCTGGTGTACTTTATTTTTGCCTTGGTGACCGGTATCGAGCCGATCGCCACGGTGATTGCCTGCGCGCTGCTGTGCATCTTTCTGTGCATCTTTATCTTTTTGACGCTCAATCCCGATTCGGTGCGCTCCCAGTACACCGAGGAGACGCTCTCGGTGGCCTCGGCCATGCTCGAGGACATTAAGGGCGGTCTGACGCAGGAGTCGGCGCGTTTGGTGTGCCGGCGCATTTTGCCCGAGACGCGCGCCATGACGGTGGCCATCACCGACGAGGACAACGTGCTTGCCTGCGCGGGCGAGTTTGAGGAAAAACTGCTGCCCGATACTCCCATCCACACGCTTGCCACACGCTACGTTATCGAACATGGCATCGTGCAGTCGTTCAACCGTATGGTGGATGTCGTGGGCTCGGACGGCTCGCACAACCAAGTTCCCGCCGGCATTATCGCCCCCATCAAGGTGGGCGATCGTACCGTCGGCACGCTCAAGTTCTACTACAAGACCCCGCGCGCCGTCGACCGTACCCAGTATGCGCTTGCCTCGGGCTTTGCCGAGATCTTGTCCACGCAGCTCGCCATCCACGAGCTCGAGGTGCAAAAGGAACTCACGGCGCGCGCCGAGGTGCGTGCGCTGCAGGCGCAGATTAACCCGCACTTCCTGTTCAACACGCTGAACACCATTGCATCGTTTACGCGCACCGACCCGCTGCGGGCCCGCGAACTGCTTCGTGAGTTCTCATCGTTCTATCGTGCTACACTCGACAACTCGGGATCGCTTATTCCGGTCTCGCGCGAGGTCGCACAGACCAAGCGCTACCTTACCTTTGAGAAGGCCCGCTTTGGCGAGGACCGCGTGCTTGCGACGTTCGATGTGTCCGAGGACGTGGAAGATACGCTGGTGCCGGCGTTCGTGATCCAGCCGATTGTCGAGAACGCCGTACGTCATGGTATGGGCGATGACGACGCCCTGAGGATCGACGTGACCGTTCACCAAGACGGCGAGGATGCAATCTTGATTGCCGTGGCCGATAATGGCGTGGGCATGGATGAGGGTACCGCCGCCAGACTGTTTGACGAGCGCTCTGCCCGTCCCGACGCCAGCTCTCCCCAGGGTGGCGGCGCCGGTGTGGCCATGCACAATATTTCGGAGCGCATCCATCGCTTTTATGGGCCGCACTCCTATACGCGTGTCGAATCGGCGCCGGGCAAGGGCACCAAAGTGCTCCTTCATCTTGATTTGTCAGAGAGCATCTTTGACATTCAAGAGTAAAATAAAAGGCTACGGGCTCAACGTCATGCGACGGATGCCCGGCGTAGTTAGTTGACGAAAGGTTTTATCCCTATGCTGCGTGCGATGATTGTGGATGATGAGGCGCCGGCTCGCTCGGAGCTTCGCTTCCTGCTCGAGCAAACGGGCAAGATCGGCACGATCACGGAGGCGTCGAGCGTCCGCTCCGCCATCGAGATGCTTATGGAAAGTCGCGTGGATGTCGTGTTTCTCGATATCTCGATGCCCGGTGCCTCGGGCCTGCAACTTGCCGAGGCGCTGCATAAGCTCAAAAATCCGCCGGCGATCGTGTTTGTGACTGCGTATAGCGACCATGCGGTCGAGGCATTCGACGTGGATGCCGTCGATTATCTGATGAAGCCGGTCGAGGAAGCTCGCTTGGATCGCGCGATCGAGAAGGTCATGCAACGCGCCAAGCCGGTTACGGACAGCAAGGTGACCATCGAGCGTATCCCGGTGGAAAAGGGCGGCCGCAAGGTGCTCATTCCCGTGGACGACATTCGCTTTATCATGGCCAAGGACGATTACTCCTGCATCTATACCGTCGATGATCGCTTTTTGTCGACGACCTCGCTGGCGCAGTTTGAGGCCAAGCTCTGCGATTTTGGCTTCTTCCGTGTTCACCGCCGCTATATCGTCAACTTGGCGTGCGTCACGGACGTTGAGACGGTGCCCTCGGGCGCCATCCAGCTGGGCATTACGGGCGTCGACGAACGCGTGCCGGTTTCGCGCCGCCGCGTCGTGCCGCTCAAGAAGGCCCTGAGCCTCTAGCACACTGGCCCCGCAGCCCTGTAGACCCATCGTCTGCGGGGCCGTGGGGCCTTTTTTGTATGTATCTGCCGAATCGTTTTTTGCGGAAGGGATCCCATGAACAGCGCAAGCGCCAAGCGCATCGACATCATCTCGGACACCCACGGCTATTTATCGCCTGCGCTCTTGGATGAGCTTGAGGGCGCAGACCTGATCATCCACGCCGGCGACCTTACGTCAGAGATGGACTACGAGCACCTATGCACCATCGCCCCCGTGCGGGCCGTATTGGGCAACAACGATTACTACCGCGACTACGGCCCCGATGTAGACCGTCTTGCGCTCTTTACCTACGAAGGCCTCAAATTCGCCGTAGCCCACTACCGCGAAGACCTTCCGGTGGGATCCGTAGACGTAGCCATCAACGGCCACACCCACGTAACCAAAGAAGCCCAAGTGGGCCGCTGCCTAGTCCTCAACCCGGGCAGCGCCAGCTATCCCAGAGGCACCCGAGGCCCCACCATGGCCAGAATGCTCGTCAAAGACGGCAAGATACTGACCACTAAGTTTATTGACTTGGACTAACCGCAACAAAAACGGGGGATGCACAACGCATCTCCCGTTTTTCTTTGAGCCAAAGTCAGAAGTCCAACCAGAACAATCAGACCACCCCCGCCGGGAAGCACGCGGGCTAGCCGCGCAGCGGCGCACGCCCGCAAAACTGGTTGAATAATGTGACGGCAGGGAGGGTCTCCGGGGCTGGGGGCGGGGGTTAAGTTTGTCGCGAGTTCCGCACGCAAAGGAAAGCACTTAATGTGCTTTCCGTCT
>NZ_QSKB01000022.1:0-50228 GCF_003469085.1 Collinsella sp. AM29-10AC | reverse complement strand
GGTCGGCGCGCAGTGCGCCGACCGCCGATATATGGGGTCTGATATTTTCTATCAGCTAGGGCCTCTTACTCGTCTAGGAGATCCTCTGGCATGTCGTTGCCGTCGCCTAGGTCGACTGGGGCCTCTTCGGCGTCGGTTGCGGCCTCGGCGCCTTCGTCTTCGGGCTTCTCCTTGGCGGCCGTCATGCGGGCTACGGCGCAGATGCGGTCGTTGTCGTCGACGGTCATCATCTTGACGCCCTGGGTGGCGCGGCCGGTCTGGCTGATCTCGTCGGTCTTGACACGAATGACCGTCGCGCCCTCTGTCACGATGAACAGCTCGTGCTGCGGGCCCACCGTCTTCATGGCCGCGAGGTTACCCTTACGCTCGGTCATTTGGATGGTGTAGACACCCTGGCCGCCGCGATTCTGCTCCGGGTAGTCCGCAACCGGCGTGCGCTTGCCGTAGCCGCGCTCGGTGATGACGAACAGATCGCCGTTGCCGTTAGTGACTTCCATGCCCAGAACGCTCACGCCGTCCTTCATACCGATACCGCGAACGCCGCTGGTATCGCGGCCGGTGGCGCGCACCTGCTCCTCGGAGAACATGATCGCCTTGCCCGCGGTGGTGGCCAGGATAATCTTGTCGCCCTCGCGCACGCGGCGCACGTTCAGCAGCGCGTCGTCGTCACGCAGGTTGATAGCGATCAGGCCGTCGCGACGGCTGCGGTCATATGCGCTCATCACGGTCTTCTTGACCATGCCGCTCTTGGTGGCAAACATCAGGTACTCGTCAGCAGGGAACTCGCGGCAGCTGATGACGCTCGCGATCTTCTCGCCCTCCTCGAAGGGCAGCAGGTTGACGATCGCGGTACCGCGCGCCTGGCGCGTACCCACCGGCAGCTCGTGCACCTTCAGGCGATAGACCTTGCCCTTGCTCGAGAAGAACAGCACGTACTCGTGCGTGGACGCGATGAACATCTCGTCGATGACATCGTCCTCTTTGAGGTTGACGCCCGACACGCCCTTGCCGCCGCGTTTCTGGGCGCGGTAGGCGGCCACCGGGATGCGCTTGACATAGCCGGTGTGGGTGATGGTCACGACCATGTCCTCGTCGGCAATGAGGTCCTCGACGTCCAGGTCCTTCTCGACCTGGCTGATCTCGGTGCGGCGCTTATCGCCAAACTTCTTGGAGATCTCGCGCATCTCTTCCTTAATGACGCCCAGGATCTTCTCCTCGTGCGCCAGCAGGTCCTCGTAGTAGGCGATGGCGCGGCGCAGGCCGTCCAGCTCTTCCTGGATCTTGTCGCGCTCCAGGCCGGTCAGGCGGCGCAGCTTCATCTCGAGGATGGCCGTGGTCTGCTCGGGTGTAAAGCCAAAGCGCTCGATCAGGCGGCTGCTGGCCTCGGAATCGGTCTGCGAGGAACGGATGATGCTGATGACCTCGTCGATATGGTCAAGGGCCATCAGGTAACCCTCGAGGATATGCGCGCGGGCCTGAGCCTTCTTAAGGTCGAAGCGGGTGCGGCGAGTGACTACGTCGACCTGGTGGTCGATGTAGTGCTGCAGCATCTCGCGCAGGCTCAGGCATTTGGGAACGCCGTTGACAAGTGCTAGGTTGTTGGCGCCAAAGGTCGTCTGCAGCGAGGTGTACTTATACAGATTGTTGAGCACGACCTGCGGAATGACGCCCTTCTTGAGCTCGATGACCAGACGGATACCCTTCTGGTTGGACTCATCGCGCATATCCGAGATGCCCTCGATGCGCTTATCGTTGACGAGCTGGGCGATCTTCTCCTGCAGGGTGCCCTTGTTGACCATGTAGGGAATCTCGGTAAAGACCAGGCGGCTACGGCCGGTCTTGGTGGACTCCACATGAGCCTTAGCGCGCACGGTGATGGAGCCGCGGCCGGTCTCGTAGCTCTGCTTAATGCCGGCACTGCCCATGATGATGGCACCGGTGGGGAAGTCCGGACCGGGCATGATCTGCATGAGCTCGTCGACGGTGGCGTCGGGGTTGTCGATCAGGTAGCACGTGGCTTCGATCGCCTCGGTAAGGTTGTGCGGGGCGATGTTGGTAGCCATGCCGACGGCGATGCCCTGGCTGCCGTTGACCAGCAGGTTGGGGAAGCGCGCGGGCAGCGCCTGGGGCTCGGCGAGCGACTCATCGTAGTTGGGCTGCCAGTCGACGGTATCCTTCTGCAGGTCGCGCAGCAGCTCCATGGCGGGCTTTGCCAGGCGGCTCTCGGTGTAACGCATGGCGGCGGCGCCGTCGCCATCGATGTTGCCAAAGTTGCCGTGACCGTCGATGAGCGGCGTGCGCATGGAGAACCACTGCGCCAGGCGGACCATGGCCTCGTAGACCGCGAAGTCACCGTGCGGATGGTACTTACCGATAACTTCGCCGACCGTCCAAGCGGACTTCTTGTGCGGACGGTTGGGGTAGATGCCGCTCTCGTTCATGGCGTACAGGATGCGACGGTGCACCGGCTTTAAGCCATCGCGCACGTCCGGCAGGGCGCGCGCCGTGATGACCGACATCGAGTACTCGATGAACGACTGCTTCATCTCGCGGCCGAACTCCGAAATCTGGAGCTGACCGCCGTTGATATCCTCGCCGGCCGAGGCGCCACGGTCGACTTCGCCAAAGCTCTCCTCGAGCTCGGCGTCGTCGTCCTCTTCCTCATCATCGGCATCGGGGTTATAGGCGTCCGGATCGCCGTCCTCGCCCTGCTCAGCACGGGCAAGCAGGCGCTTCAGATCATCGGGCATGCCGGCGTCGCCGGCCTCGTCCATACCCTCGTTATTGTTGATATCGTCTGCCACGTTACCTCCTCTTAAGCGTCAAGGAATCGTGCGTCATGCGCGTGCTTCTCGATGTACTCGCGGCGATAGCCGACCTCGGAACCCATCAGCTCGCGCACGGCGCGGTCTGCCACCACGGCATCCTCGATCGACACGCGCTGCAGGATGCGGGTCTTGGGATCCATCGTCGTCGAGGCGAGCTGCTTGGGGTCCATCTCGCCCAGACCCTTGTAGCGCTGGACGGTATAGCCCTTGCGCTTCTTGGTGATCTTGCCATCCTTGGCCTTGCCGTCTTCGTCGTTATCGTCGGGGTTCAGGCCCAGACTCTGGATGGTGTCGCGCAGGATCTCGTCTTCGGGCTGGCGGCCGTTGGGATACACGTAGTGGATCTTGTTGCGCACCTTAATGCCAAAGATGGGCGGGCAGGCAACATAGACGTAGCCGGCATCGATCAGCGGACGCATGTACTTGTAGAAGAACGTCAGCAGCAGGATGCGGATGTGCGCACCGTCGACGTCTGCATCGGTCATGATGATGATCTTGTGGTAGCGCGCCTTGGTGATATCGAAGTCGCCGCCGTCGCCGGCACTCGTCGTGACGCCGCAGCCGATCGCGGTAATCAGCGACTGGATGGTGTCACTCGAGAACGCGCGATGGTCACCAACGCGTTCGACGTTCAGAATCTTGCCGCGCAGGGGCAGAATCGCCTGGATGTCTCGGCGACGGCCGTCCTTGGCCGAACCGCCTGCCGAGTCACCCTCTACGATGAAGAGCTCGGTCAGCTCGGCATCGCGCACCGAGCAGTCAGCGAGCTTACCGGGCAGGGACGCCGTCTCGAGCAGGCTCTTGCGGCGGGTCGCCTCGCGCGCCTTGCGGGCGGCGTTGCGCGCCTTGCAGGCCTGTTGCGCCTTCTTGACAATCTCGCGGGCGGGCTTGGGATGCTCCTCCAAGTAATCGGCGAGACCGTCGGTCACGATCTTGAGCGTGAGCGCGCGCATATAGGAGCTACCGAGCTTGGCCTTGGTCTGGCCCTCAAACTGCGGATCGGGCAGCTTAACCGAGATAACGGCCGAAAGGCCCTCGCGCACATCGTCGCCGGTCAGGTTGGCGTCTTTTTCCTTGAGCAGGTTCTGTTTGCGCGCGTAGTCGTTGATCACGCGGGTGAGCGCGGTGCGAAAGCCCTCAAGGTGCATGCCGCCCTCGGGAGTGTAGATGTCGTTGGCGAACGACATGACGTTCTCGCCGTAGCCGCTATTCCACTGCAGGGAAACCTCAACCTCGCCTATCTTGGCCACAGGCGCGTCCGGATCCGATTTGCCCTCGATGTAGATGGGCTCCTTAAAGGCCTCGGGGACGTCCTTGCCCTCGTTGAGAAACTTGACGAAGTCGACGATGCCGCCCTCGTAGCAAAACTCCTCCACGTGGGGAGTCGCCTCGCGCTCGTCGGTCAGCACAATCTTAAGGTTCTTATTGAGGAACGCCGTCTCCTGCAGACGGTTGTGCAGCGTATCGAAATCGTAGATGCAGGTCTCGAAGATCTCGTCGTCGGGCCAGAAGGTGACGGTGGTGCCCGTTGAATCCGAGGTGCCCACGACCTCCATCTTCTTGACGGTCTTGCCGCGCGAGAACTCCATCTCGTAGGTGTTGCCATCGCGACGAACCTGAACGACCACGCGCTTGGACAGCGCGTTGACGACGGAGATGCCCACGCCGTGCAGGCCGCCCGAGACCTTATAGGCCGAGTTATCGAACTTACCGCCGGCGTGCAAGATCGTCATAACGACCTCGAGCGTCGGGATCTTTTTAACAGGGTGCTCGTCGACGGGGATGCCGCGCCCGTTGTCGACGACCGTGATGGAGTTGTCGGCGTGGACCGTCACCTGGATCTCGGTGCAGAAACCGGCCATGGCCTCGTCGACGGAGTTGTCAACGATCTCCCACACCAGGTGATGCAGACCGCTGGCGCTCGTCGAGCCGATATACATGCCCGGGCGCTTACGAACGGCCTCGAGACCTTCGAGAATCTTAATCTCGCCGCCATCGTAATCGTTTTCGTTTGCCACACGTCCTCCTTCAGTCAAGAAAATGTGTACAGCCTTACTAGTTTATCGTAAAAAAATACCCTCGGGAACGAGGGTATTTGGCTCTACAAGGCCACCAGATGCGATTTAAGGCTCTTTTTTGCTTTGCACGCCCTTGGCCCACTCGGCACTGGCTCTCATGGCATTCTCGAGGGCCTCGCGCAGTTTTTGGTCTTCGATGGGCGCCACTTGGCGCTCGATCTCGGTACGCTCGGCCTCACTTAGGTCGGCGTGCGGGGCCGGCGATCGCTCGGTCGTCGCCGGGCGCAGGCGCTCCTTGGCGGCGGACGGTGTGTGACCGGGCGCGGTGGTTTTGAACACCAGGCCGTCCACATGCGCACCGGCGCGCTCCATGCGTGCGCGGATGATCTCGCGCAACAGCGTCATTTCCTGCGTCCACGAGGGCGAGTCGAGATATACCAGCAGCTCATTGGACTCGGGCAGGTAGCGCAGTCCCGTCACATGCCGTCCCTCGCGCGTGCCCGAGCACACCGCGTTCCATGCGCGATAGACCGTGCGCGACTCCTCGGCAGCCTCCATCTGCGCACGGCGCTTAGGCGTTGCAGCCGCCAGGATGCGCTGGCGCTCTGCGTTCAAAAACCCGCTGAAGGCGACTGTCTCGCTCTCGCGCTCGTAATTAGCACGTCTCACCCATGCTCACCACCTTGGCTCGATCAAGCAGGTCATCGGTAAAGTACCCCAAGTTGGTCGTAGTTATGACCGTCTGGATATCATCGCCGATCAGCCGCAGGAAAGCACCGCGACGCCCGCCGTCGAGCTCGCTCATCACGTCGTCCAGAAGCAGCAGTGGGGCGGTGCCCAGGACATCGCGAGCCACGGCAACCTCGGCCACCTTCCAGGACAGCACCAGCGTGCGCTGCTGTCCTTGGCTGGCAAACGAACGGGCGGAGCGACCCGCCACGGTAAACTCAATCTCGTCGCGATGCGGTCCCACCAGCGTCACGCCGCGGCGAATTTCCTCGTCGGCGTGCTCATCGAGGGCAGCCAGCATGCGCTCGTACGCCCAGCCCTTCAGCTCTTCGCGATCCTCGACCTGGGGCAAATCCCCCAGCGTGGACGCATAGGACACGTTGGCGGCCTCACCGGACGCCACTTGCCCGTAGGCAGCGCGCACATGGCCCGCCAGCCGGTCGAGTAGGGCCAACCGGTGCACGAGCAGGGCCGAGCCCGCGCGGGCAATCGAATCGTTCCACGCGCCGAGCATCTCGCGGCAGCACCAGGTCTCCTTGAGCAAGGCATTACGCTGGGTCACGCAACGCCCATAGGTATTCGCAAGATCGGCATAGCGTGCGCTCAGTTGCATGCCAAAGTCATCGAGGGCGGCGCGGCGCACACTGGCGCCTCGCTTAACCATGTCCAGATGGTCGGGACAAAACAGCACGCTCGGCAGAACCCCGCGCACACCGGCGGCGGAGCATCTCTTGCCGTTGCGGCTAAACGAGCGCTTACCGTCCCCCGCGCTCAATCCCATATCAAGCACGCGGCCGTCGCCCTCGAGCCTCAGCTCGACCTTGCACGAGCCCACGCCGTCATGGACGAGCTCGGCTGCGGTCGGATGCCTAAACGAGGCACCGCTCGTCAGCAGCTGCAGCGCCTCTATGAGATTGGTCTTTCCCGCTGCGTTGGGTCCCGCAAGTATCGTCACGCCCTCGTCCAGGGCAAGGCGATAGCTATCGAAGCTGCGGTAGTGCGCGACGGAAAGATCGCGGGCGAACATGGTCATGGCGCAGCGCTAGATGCGGACCGGCATGACTAGGTACAGGTAGTTGATCTTGTCGTAGGACTTGAAGATGCCCGCCTGCGAGTAGCTCTTGAGCTCCAGCGTGATCTCCTTCTCCTTGGACAGGGCATTGAGGCAGCCGAAGATGTAGTGGTAGTTGAAGGCGATGGTACCCGACTCGCCCTCGGCCTCGACATCGATCGTCTCCTGCGCAAGGTCCTGGTCATTGGAAATGGAGGACAGGCCCATCTGCCCGTTCTCGACATCGATCTCGAACTTGACGGCGGGGTTGGCGCTCGCGATAACGGCCACGCGCTTGAGGGCGGCGTTAAAGGCGGCGACGTCGATCTTGACGCTCGTCACGCACGAATCGGGGATGAGCTGCTTGTAGTTGGGGTACACGCCCTCGATGCGGCGCGACACGTAGGTGGTGTTGCCGGCCTCGAAGACGACCTGGGTGTCGGTAGCCCCGATCATAATGGTCGCCTGGCTGGCCATGATGTTCAGCGCGTCGTTAAAGGCGTCGGCTGGAACGTTGAGCTCAAAGGAGCCCTCGAGGGTCGAGGTCTCGACCTGCGTATCGCACACGGCCAAGCGGAAGGAATCGGTCGCCACCAGGCGTACGGTGTTGTTCTCGACCTTCATGTGCACGCCGCCCAGGATGGGGCGAGCCTTGTCGGTCGAGGTGACGCGCCACACGCGGCCGACCATTTCGGACAAGACATCGGTCGGCAGCTCCACGGCACTCTCGATGGCATAGGCCGGAAACTCGGGGAAGTCATTGGCATCGAGCGTGTTCAGCCTAAAAGAGCTCTTCTCGCAACCAATCAGTACCTGGCGCTCGGACAGCTCAAAGGTGACCGGGGCATCGGGGAGGGTCTTGGTGATATTGGAGAGCATCTTACAGGGGATAACCATCTCGCCCTCTTCTTCGACATGCGCCGCGATGCGATGACGGATCGAGATGGTGTAGTTAGAGGTCTGGAATTCCAAGATGCCGTCTTGCGCCTTGACGAGCACGCCCGACAGGATGGGAAGGGTGGATGCCGAAGCGACACCCTTCATAACGACGCCGATGGCTTGTGTAAGCGAGCTCTGGCTGACGGTGAACTTCATCTTTTAATACCTTTCTATAGATATAAATATCTTAATAATAGTAATAGCACTGACGAAACTGTTGATTACTCTCAAAGACGCAGGTCAGACCCAAAAAGAGAATCGACAGCAACCTGTGTGCAACGGGGGTGGTTTTCCACGTTCAAAACCTGCGCAAAACTTTTCATCACCGCGGGTTGGGTTTTAGACACCTTATGCCCGTGGTTTCGACAAGTTTTCAACAGGTGTCTCTATTTCCCTACGAGCGCAGTGTAATTTTATCGCGCAGCGACTTGAGGTCTTCGGTGACGGTGCGGTCTTCCTGGATCATCTTCTGGACCTTTTTGTAGCTTGTGCTGACGGTCGAGTGGTTGCGGTTGCCAAATTCGGCGCCTACCGCCGTGGTCGTCATCTCGCACATTTCGATGGCCAGGTAGATAGCGATATGGCGTGCCTTGGCGATATTGGCGTTGCGACGCGGGCCGATGAGCTCCTCGTGCGTCACGCCGTATTGCTCTTCGATGACGGACTGAACCGTTTGGACGTTGATCTTTTTGGCCGATGTGTCGAAGTACTGGCTGGCGATGGCGTCGATATCGTCAAAGGTGAGCTCCCCGCCCTCGCGCTCGCGGTCGCCCGCCTCGCCGGCGCAGCGCTCGCAAAAGCTCTCGAGTTCGCGGATGTTGGTGCCCGAGACCTCTGCCATGTGTTTAAAGTGCTCGTCGGTCAGGTGCCCGCTGTCGCCCCCATAGGCCGCCAGCAGCGAGTCGTCGCCTGCCTCGGGAGCGGCGACGATGGTGTTCTCGTAATAGCGCTGCAAGATCTTGTATTTCATCTCGTAGCTGGGCTCTGCGACCAGGCAGAGCATGCCGGCGTTGAAGCGGCTGGTCAGACGCTCGTCCATGCTCAGGTCTTTGGGAGCGCGGTCGGCTGCGATGACGACTTTTTTGTTGTTGCGGATAAACTCGTCCATGAGCTGGAAAAAGTAGTCCACGCTCGCGCGCTTGCCGATGATGTTTTGAATGTCGTCGATGATGAGCACGTCCACGCCGTGGTATGCCTGCATGATGGGGGCGTTGCTCTTCTTTTGGCGGTCGAACTCGGTCATCAGGTCGTCCAGATATGCCTGGGAGTTGGCATACTTGACCTTGATCTCGGGCGACTTCTCGGCGAGCTCGTTTTTGATGGCAAGCAGCAGGTGCGTCTTGCCCAGGCCCGATTTGCCGTAGATGAACAACGATGTGCACGTGCCGCGCTCGTCCGCGAGGGCGGCAAACTTGAGTGCCGAGCGATAGGCATGGCTGTTCTCGGGGCCGTAGACAAAGTTCTCAAAGGTAAATTTTGAGTTCGCGGCGAGCGGGGCTCCATCCGTATTCTGCTCGGCCGGCACGGTCGGTGCTGGCACGGGTGAAGCGGGGGCCGCAGCTTGCGTGGATTTAGCCGGCGCTCCGCCCTTCATCTGGTTCATCATGCGACGAAAATCATCGGCCGAGAGTGTGTTCTTGATTGCAATGCCCGAATCCGCGCTCGCCGCTGCGTCGTGAGCGATGGGCATGTGCGTGACGGGTGCGTTCGCTGGCGCCGCCGCCGCGGTCGGCAACGGTGCCATGGTTTCACGGGAAACATCGCTGTGCTGGTGCTCGATTGTCGGCACGTCGCCTGCGGAGGCCGGCACCGCCGGGGAAGCAGCGGGAGCCGCGGCGGCCGCCGTCGCGGCAGCGGATTCGGCCGTTGCGCCTTGCGGTGCCACGATATCGAGCGCGATCGGCGCAAAGGCGATTTCTTCCAGATAGGCCTCAATAGTCGGCTGATGCTTTTTGAGCTGCGCGATGGCAAAGCGCGAGGGCGCCTCGATCGTGAGCGTATCTTCGGTCAGGCTTATAGCGCGCGATTGCCCCAGCATGTTGATGAGGCGTGCATCTTGGCCGTCGCGCTGGCAAAAGGCGATGGCATCCCCCAGGATGATGCTTGCTTCCTCGTCCACTGTCTCTCCCGTTCTTTAGCTCTGAGCTCGCACGCGAGCGGCGCCGAGTTCGGTCAGATGGTATTTCTGGCCATGCTTGATGACCAAGCCGGCCTGCGCCAAGTCATTGAGCGTGCGTGACCAAGTGGGGGCCGAGTTTCCAAACGCCCTCGCCAGATCGGTTGCGCCGCACGCTTGATTTTGCGCCAGATAGCCTAGCGCGGCGTTGCCGCGATCGCTTACGAACACGTCCGGTTGTGGCTGCGCATACTGATTTGCTGCATTAGGATACATCATTTGAGCTGCTGGTTGTTGAGAACTCTGCATGGTCGGCATCTGCTGTTGAAAACTTTGGGGCCACTGTTGGTAAGGCTGCGGAGGCATCTGCTGGGCCCAGGGGTTGTACTGCTGCTGCGGCATCTGCTGGTACGGCTGCTGATATCCCTGCTGGTACTGCTGCGGGAACTGCTGGCCATACCCCAGTGGCGGCATCTGCTGATATGGATATCCCTGATGGTACGGCTGATAGCCCATTTGTTGGCCACCCGGTGCCCCCGTCGCCTGCTGCATTGCTGCTGCATCCTGATCCGCCAGCGGCATGGCCTCTGGCATGTTTGGCGGCATCGACATCGATGCCGCCTGGGGCTCTTGTGTAGGAAGTATTCCGGGCTGCTGCATCTGCCCCACGGGGGGCTGCATCTGCTGCGTTGCCATGGGCTGCTGCGCAAAAGCTCCCGGCAGGGGATATGTGGGCTGCTCCGTCTCGGGTCGCACGGCTGCCCCGCGCCCGCCGGCACGCTCGATTTCCTGCACGCGCTTGGGGTTCAGACTTACCGTCACGACGGTGCCGTTGCCCATGTTGTCCTCGATGGAGACGGCGCCGCCGGCGTTTTCCAAGTACTCCTGTACCATGGGAAACCCGGCGCCGGTGCCGCGGATATACCGTTTCATCTTGCTGTTTGCGCTGGTTACGCCAAAATCGAAGGCACGCTCTTTGTCGTCGATGCCCGGACCCTGATCGGCAAAGCGGATGGTATCGCCACCGTCGAGAATCGAGATGATGGGCTCTGCAAAATGCGCGTGGATAAAGTTTTCGACAATCTCGCGGATAACCATCAGCGAGATGCGTCCTCCCTGCTCTTTCATGCACTGGTAGACGGTGTTGGTTGTCTCTTCCAAGTAGGTACGGACGTCTTGCGGTTCGATGACGATGACACGCGGTGTCGACAGCATGTCATCGTAGACCGCGATGCGCGCTGCATACATGGCTTTTGGCGCCTGCGTGGTCGTCTGCTCGCCTTCCTCACGCTCTTCGCGCACGCCGGTGATGTGCTCGTTGTCGGGTGCCGGGTCTCCGGAATCGACCATGGTGTAAAAGTCGTCAGACATGCCGCTCGCAATCTTTCAAAAGGTTTCGAACAAATAGTAGCTCACCGTGCAATGTTTCTCATCTTTCGACAACTTTTCAAAACCTGTTGAAAACTTTGGAAAACGGACGAAAAGTTCTCAACATTGCCAATATGACCTGTTGAAAACTCGATGAAATATCGTGAAAAGTTGCCATGCACCGCTAAATCGAGCTCGGCTTATGGGGGAACCGTGTGAACTGCGCAACCTTTTACCTTTGATTTCTTGACATTTGAACATTGATTTCCCTACAATCTTCAAGCTCACGTGTCTATATCTGCGTCCGCGCCCCCGCGGACACTCGAAATGCAGCAGGAGGAACTTAAGATGAAGCGTACGTATCAGCCTAATAAGCGTAAGCGTGCCAAGACCCATGGCTTCCGTGCCCGTATGGCCACTAAGGGTGGTCGTGCCGTGCTCGCCCGTCGTCGCGCCAAGGGCCGCAAGCGTCTCACTGTCTAGCAGCGATACACACATCTCGCATGAAGACTATTAAGTCTCGGCAAGATTTCGAGCATGTGTTCAGTCAGGGGCGTCGTTTCAATCACCCTCTGATTCGAATGACCATATGTGAATCGGTTGGCGAAGGCGACTCCGGAAGGGTCGCCTTCGTTGGTGCTAAACGGCTCGGTTGTGCTGTTGTGCGCAACCGTTCTAAGCGTGTGATGCGCGAGGCCGCCCGCAGCTGTGGATTTCCCGTTGCGGGTTATGACATCATCTTGTTCGCAACTCCCAAGACGAGGGTTTCTTCGCCTCAGGAGATGGACAATGCATTGCGTTCGCTTATGAAACGCGCCGGCGTTGCCGGGGAGGAGCGATGAGCAATCACGTTTTGCGACGTGTTGCCATCGCTCCTATTCGCATATATCAACAGGTTATTTCGCCCTTATTGCCTGACGCCTGCATTTATTACCCAACGTGCTCGCAATACGCCGTCCAGGCGATTGAGAAGTACGGTGTTTTGAGAGGCTGCTGGCTTGCCGTGAGGCGCATCGCTCGCTGCAATCCCCTGCACGTCGGCGGTTATGACCCTGTGCCCTAGCGGGCACTCGCTATCGGAGGAAAACTTACATGTGGGATTGGATCGTTAACATCCTTTTCGAGCTGCTCAAGCTCATCCAGACCTTTGCGGTCGACTGGGGCCTGTCCATCATCATCCTGGTGGTCATCATCCGTCTGCTGCTGACGCCGCTTATGCTCAAGTCGACTAAGTCGACGGCACGCATGCAGGTGCTGCAGCCCAAGATGCTCGAGATCCAGGAGCGCTATGCCGACGATCCCCAGCGTCAGGCCGAGGAAATGCAGAAGTTCTACAGCGAGAACAAATTCAACCCGATGGCTGGTTGTCTGCCGCTGTTGATTCAGATGCCTGTCCTGTTCGCCCTCTTTACGCTGCTGCGTAACCTGCCGGACTACTTTAACGACGGCACGTTCTCGTTCTTTAATATTCTGCCCGACCTGACCACCACGCCGAGTGCCTCCTTTGCCGATGGCTTTATGGTCGCGCTGCCTGCGCTGGTCTGCCTGATCCTGTTCGCTGTCCTGACCCTGATTCCGCAGCTCTATATGTCGCGCAACCAGACCGGCCAGCAGGCTCAGAGCATGCGTATGATGGCCGTTGTCATGACGGTCATGATGCTTTGGATGGGCTGGAGCCTTCCCGTCGGCGTTCTGCTGTACTACGATGTGTCCTCTGCCTGGCAGGTTATCCAGCAGATTTTTGTGACGCAGAAGGTTATCGACAAGGCGAAGGCTGATGAGGAGGAGCGCCTTAAGAACGCGCCGCTGCAGGTTGAGGTCACTCGTCGCGAAAAGAAGCCGCGCCCGCACAAGAAGAAGTAGCGGGATATCAATCTTATTTAGGTACCTAACTTTTGGAGTACGTTATGTCTGAAGAGATCATCGAGGATATGCTTGAGGAGGTTGCCCCGCAGGTCGCGGGCGATTATCCCGAGATTGCACAGCGCTACAAGGCCGGTGAAGAGTTGACCGACGAGGAGCTCGACACCATTGCCGATGTCGCGATTTCCATCCTGCGTTCCATCCTTTCGCACTTCGATGCCGACAACTCTCCCATCGATGAGTATGAGGGCGACGAGGGTGAGCTGATTCTGGATGTAACGGCTCCCGACCTTGCTGTTCTCATTGGCCGTCATGGTCGCACCCTTGATGCCCTTCAGGTTATGTTCTCTTTGCTAGTGAGCCGCAAACTTGGCTTTAGGTATCCGGTTGTAGTGGACGTCGAGGGATACAAGAGCCGCCGTCAGGACAAGGTTGCCTCCATGGCTCAGTCTGCAGCCGAGCGTGCCATCCGCACTCATAAGAGTGTTTCGCTTCCGCCCATGAATGCCTATGAGCGTCGACTGGTTCACATTGCACTTCGTGGCAATGATGCCGTCGATACTCATTCTGAGGGTTCTGACCCCGATCGCCATGTGGTGATTGTTGCTCGATAATCTGCTCGAGCTTATGCTAAGGGGACGTGGTTTCCACGTCCCCTTTTTTTGTCAAAAGTTCTCGATACACTGATTTTTGTCAGAAAGGAGCTTTCGTTGTTAGTACTTACTGATCAGCAGGCTGACAAGATGTTGAGTCGTCTAACTTCTTATTGCAAAGAGTATTCCTTGAGCGTAACTGATGTTGAGCTGAGGAAATGTATTCAGCATTTGGATTTGGTTCTGGAATCAAATAAGACAACCAATCTCACACGTATTCTTAACGTAGAAGATGCTGCAGTGCTTCATATCCTCGACTCACTTGTGTTGCTCCCCTATATCAATAAGGCTCCTGAGGGAGCTTTGCTCGATATGGGAACAGGTGCGGGCTTCCCAGGTATTCCTTTAACCATAACCACGCATCGTAAAGCTACTTATATTGACTCTGTTGGCAAGAAGGTTGATGCTGTCAATTCTTTTGTTCATGCTCTTGGATTGAAACATGCTCATGCGGTCCATGATCGTCTTGAAGAATATGCTCGAAGCCATAAGAAGCAGTTCTCTGTCGTAACTGCCCGCGCACTGGCTCCTCTACCGATTCTTGTTGAGTATGCAGCTCCGTTCCTCAAGGATGGAGGGCTATTTGTTATCACCAAGGGCAATCCTTTGGATGAGGAGCTTGCTTCCGGCATGTCAGCAGCTAAGATTTGTGGCTTCGCTTTGCTTCTGAATGACGCAATCGATTTGCCTGAGGGCTTGGGCCACAGAGAGTTCATTGTTCTTAAGAAGAGTCATCCAGCATCCATTTCATTGCCTCGTGCAAATGGCATGGCAAAGAAGAATCCGCTTGCCTAGATGTTTCACGTGAAACATAATGGATACTAACAACTTGCAGTGTTTCACGTGAAACATGGCGGTTGATATCGAATCGGAATGTTTCACGTGAAACATCCTCCGTTTGACAGCTTTAATACACACCAGGAGGGACCGTGGGATTTCGCGACGTTAAGCGTTCTAAGAACGCAAAGGACAGGCGTATCATTGCAATCATCAATCAAAAAGGCGGTGTCGGTAAGTCAACGACGGCTGTAAACCTTGCAGCAGCACTGGGTGAGCAGGGTCGTAAGACACTGATTGTCGATTTTGATCCGCAGGGAAACAGTACAAGTGGATTTGGAATTGAAAAAGAAGACCTTGATCACTGCATCTATGATGCATTGTTGAATGATGTGCCGGCAGAATCGCTTGTTCTTGATACAAATTGCAAAAAGGTATTCGTAATTCCAGCTACGATTCAGCTTGCAGGTGCCGAAATTGAGCTCGTAAGCGCAATTGCTCGTGAAACCCGCCTCAAAGATTTGCTTGAGCCGATTCAGGACGAGTTCGATTTTATTTTCATTGACTGTCCTCCTTCGCTCGGCCTGCTTACTATCAATGCCTTGACCGCAGCAGACAGCGTTTTGATTCCGATCCAGTGCGAGTACTACGCACTCGAGGGCGTTACGAAGCTGCTAGAGTCAATGAAGATGGTCAAATCACGTCTGAACAAGGGCTTAGACACCTATGGTGTGCTTATGACCATGTATGACTCGCGTACTTCTCTATCGAATCAGGTTGTTGAGGAGGTTCAATCGTATTTTGGTGATAAGGCATTTAAGACGCTGATTCCCCGTACGGTTAAAATCTCTGAAGCTCCGTCTTTTGGAGAACCGGTAATTACCTATGCACCTCAAAACAAGGGTGCAAAAGCGTATATGAACCTTGCAAAAGAGGTGATCAAGCGTGCCTAGTGCAAAGAAACGTGGCGGATTGGGGCGTGGACTCAGTGCTTTGGTCTCTGAGGCCGAGTATGAGACCGGTGGTTCGTCCGCATCTGCTTCAAATGCCGCATCTGAAACAAAACTAACTATTGAGGATATCGTTCCCAACCCGAATCAACCGCGAATTCACTTTAATGAAACTGAACTTCGCGAGTTGAGCGAGTCAATCCAAGAACATGGCGTTTTGCAGCCGCTCTTGGTTCGCAAGCATGGAAACGGCTATGAGATCATCGCTGGTGAGCGTCGTTACCAGGCGTCAAAGCTTGCTGGTCTTGAGGAACTGCCTGTCATCATTAAAGATGTTAATGATGAAGAGATGCTGGCTCTTGCTCTTATCGAAAACCTTCAGCGTTCTGATCTGAATCCCGTCGAAGAGGCTAAGGGCTATCGCCAGCTCATCGATGCTAGCGGTATGACCCAGGAGGCATTGTCGAAGGCCGTAAGCAAGTCACGCTCTGCAATTACAAACTCGCTGCGCCTTCTCGATCTCCCCGAAGTAGTTCAGCAGATGATTTTTGAGGGTAAACTTACTGCTGGACATGCGCGTGCGATTCTTGCAGTTCCCTATGAGGACGCGCGAATTCGACTTGCAGAGAAGGTTGTTGCAGAGGGCCTTTCCGTAAGAGCGACAGAAAATCTTGCTCCATTGTTTTCTGCCGGAGAGACGCCTAAGACGCCGAGGCCTGCAACGCCTCAGTCTTTTAAAAAGGCTGCGCGTGTACTTCGTCAGGTATTTAATACCAACGTGCGCGTGAAAAGCTCGCGTGGAAAGAATAAGATTGAGATTGAGTTTAAAGACGAGGAAGAGCTCTCTCGTATTCTTGGTGAAGTGATTCAGTTTGATCAAGGAGGCCAAGATGAGGAATAAGATTTTTACTGCGATTGCATTGGCGACGACTGTCGCGGCTGGTGCCTTTGCTGGTTATAAGATCGCGACAGACGATGAACTTCGAGGCCGTTTGCTTCGTGGCGCGCAAGATATCGTTGATACATCCAAGAAGAAAATGGATGTTATGACAGAAGATGTTGCCATGCGAACTGCTCAGGTAACGAAAAATCCTAAGATTAATCAAGGTTGGGTTAGTAACCAATGGGAAAATGTAGGCTATTAGGTACCTAACAATTACTTAGCATATTTTGATGGGTCCTTGTCTGATTCACGAGACAAGGACCCCTTATTTTGGCCGTAAAAATGGGACCAGCAGCAGCTGATTCAAAATTAAGGTCAATAAATGAAACGACCCCGGTTGCATATCCTGCAACCGGGGTCGTTCGATGTTTCACATGAAACGTTTTGGGGTGCGACTCCCCTATGCATTTTTCTGAACTTTAAAGCGCTGCTTCAGCTGTCCGCAAGCGGCGTCAATATCGTTACCACGGGAGTTACGAATCGTGGTCTCGATGCCACGGGACTCAAGACGACGCTGAAGATCCTCAACCTTATGAATCGGCGACGGCTTGAGCGGGCTGCCCTCGATGTCGTTAAGCTGAATCAGGTTAACGTGGCACAGCGTTCCCTCGCAGAAGTCGCAGAGCGCCTGCATCTCGGGATTCGTATCGTTGACGCCTTCGATCATGGCATACTCATAGGTCGGGCGGCGGCCAGTCTTCTCGGTGTAGAGCTGAAGCGCTTCGTGAAGGCGAAGCAGCGTGTATTTCTTAACACCGGGCATGAGCTTATTGCGCGTCGACTGGATGGCGGAATGCAGGGAAACGGCAAGAGTGAACTGCTCGGGGATATCGGCAAATTTGCGAATACCGGGAATAACGCCGCTGGTAGAGACGGTGAGGTGACGAGCGCCGATACCGATGCCATCGGGGTCGTTGAGGATACGCAGCGCCTTGAGAACCTCGTCGTAGTTGGCAAACGGCTCGCCCTGGCCCATGAAGACAACGCTTGTGGCACGCTCGCCAAAGTCGTTGGATACATGAAGCACCTGGTCGACGATCTCTTGAGCGGTCAGAGAGCGCTTGAGGCCGTTGAGACCGGTAGCGCAAAAGGCACAGCCCATGCCGCAGCCTGCCTGGGTGGAAACGCAGACGGAAAGCTTGTTACGACGGGGCATGCCGACAGTCTCGACGGAAATGCCATCGTGGTACTCGAGCAGATACTTGCGCGAGCCATCTTTGGAAACCTGCTTGGTGAGTTCAGTCGGCGTATCAAAGGCAAAAGCCTCTTTAAGCTGCTCACGGAAAGCCTTGGGGAGGTTGGTCATATCGTCAAACGAACAAACGTTCTTCTCAAAGACCCATTCGATGAGCTGCTTCGCGCGGAAGGCGGGCTGGCCAAGTTCGGCCACGAGCTCGCGAATATCGTTTTGGCTCAAGTCGCGAATGTCCTGAGATTTAGTCCTGGGATTCATGGAAGCCTTTCGATTTTGGGGAAACGTAGAGGGTATCGCTACAATATGGTATCAGCTGCAGAAATTATAGAGGAGGAGTCTGCCCATGCCGGGTAAAAGCCTAGAGAACATGCACGTAGCGGTCTTGGCGGGCGGTCATTCCGCCGAGCGCGAGATCTCGCTCGATTCGGGAAAGAACGTTGTGGTGGCACTGAAGGAAGCCGGCTACACCTCGGTGGAGCTGCTTGACACGGCCGCTGATGACTTTATGGTAACCATGGCGAACGGCGGATTCGATGTGGCATTTATCGCCATGCACGGCGCCGGCGGTGAGGATGGCGCCATGCAGGGTGCCATGGAGACCCTGGGTATCCCCTACACGGCCTCGGGCGTACTTGCCAGCGCCTGCGGTGCCGACAAGGAGGTCTCTAAGCTCCTATACGCCAAGGCGGGCATTCCCATTGCCCCCGGCCTTGCGCTCGAGGTGGGCGATGAAGTCGATATCGATCATATCGTCGAGGTTTGTGGCGAGCGCTGCTTTGTGAAGCCGGCCGTCAACGGTTCCAGCTATGGCATTTCCCTGGTCCATGAGCCCTCCGAGCTGCCCGCGGCAATCGCCAAGGCGTTTGAGTACGGCGACAAAGTGCTGGTCGAGAAGTGCATCGAGGGTACCGAGATCACCGTCGGCGTATACGGCGAAGATGACGTGCGCGCCCTGCCGATTGTCGAGATTCGTAAGCCCGAGGACTGCGAGTTCTACGATCTGGACGTGAAGTATGTCGACCCTACGGATATCCATCGCATTCCGGCGCAGATTTCACCCGAGAATTACGCTCGCGCTCAGGAGCTTGCCTGCGCCGCTCACAAGGCCCTCGGTTGCCTGGGTATCTCGCGCAGCGACTTTATTGTGAGCGAGGACGGCCCCGTTATCCTCGAGACCAATACCATTCCCGGCATGACCGATACGTCGCTGTATCCGGATGAGATCCGCCACACCGACGACATGACGTTCCCGCAGGTCTGTGACAGCCTGATCCGTATGGGCCTTCGTCGAGCGGGCATTGCATGCTAATCGAGGACGCGGTTTCGTCAGGAACGCCGCAGTTTGTCATCGACTCCTATGCCACGCTTGCCGACCGCGCCAAAACGCAGTCCTTCGGCCTTATCGAGGAAGATGTGATTGTCCTCGATACCGAGACCACGGGTCTTTCGGTGCAGGACAACGAGCTGATCGAGATCTCGGCGGCCCGTCTTTCGGGCCGCGAGGTCATCGACCGCTTCGATACCTTCGTGCATCCCAAACAGCTGATTCCCGCCGAGATTACCGAGCTCACGAGCATTACAAATGCCGATGTGGCAGATGCCCCGTCGGCGGTTGAGGCCGTCGCCGCTCTCGCCGATTTTGTCGGTGGCTGCCCGGTGATCGCACACAACGCCACGTTCGACCGCTCGTTTATCGAGTCGGTCAAAGGCGGCGTCAACGTGAGCGATATTTGGATCGATTCGCTGGCGCTGTCGCGCATCGCGCTTCCGCGCCTGGCCTCGCACAAGCTGTCTTTTATGGCCGATCTGTTTGGCTGTGACTCGGTATCACACCGTGCCAATGCCGACGTCGACGCCCTGTGTGGCGTATGGCGCGTGTTGCTCGTGGCGCTCACCGACTTGCCCCAGGGCCTCATGGCGCGCCTAGCCGACATGCATTCGGACGTGCCTTGGTCCTATCGTCCTATCTTCTCATTCTTGGCAGGGCAGAACCCTGGTTCTATCTTCTCTCTCAGCGCCGCTCGTGCTGACGTTCTCAAGGCCGATCGCGCCGACGATCGGGTGGACGCCGATGAGCTGCCGGTCCTCAAGATGCCGAGTCGTGAGGAGATTGAGGCGGACTATGCGCCAGGTGGCCTGGTCAATCGCATGTATCCCACCTACGAGCCGCGTGATGAGCAGATCGCGATGGCGCTCGAGGTCCGCGATGCGCTGGTCACGGGCACTCATCGTGTAATTGAGGCGGGCACAGGCGTCGGCAAATCGATGGCCTATCTGGTGCCTTTTGCCGAGGCAGCACGCCGTAACAACATCACGGTTGGTATTGCGACCAAATCGAACAATCTTGCCGACCAGCTCATGTACCATGAGCTGCCAAAACTTGCCGAGCAACTGAACGGTGGTCTGTCTTTTTGCGCTCTCAAGGGGTATGACCACTATCCGTGCCTGCGCAAGCTCGAGCGCATGAGCCGCGGCCAGGTCGAGATCACCACCAAGCGCGATCCGGCGGACACGCTCACGGCGGTCGCGGTCATTATGGCGTACGTCTGCCAATCAGCCGATGGCGACCTCGACTCGCTCGGCATTCGGTGGCGCAGCGTCAACCGTCCCGACTTTACGACGGCCTCGCGCGAGTGTGCTCGTCGCCTCTGCCCGTTTTTCCCTGATAAATGTTTGGTCCACGGTGCTCGCCGTCGTGCGGCGCATGCCGATGTGGTGGTCACCAACCATTCCCTGCTGTTCCGTAACGTCGCGGCCGAGGGCAGGATTTTGCCTCCGATTCGTCATTGGGTAATCGACGAGGCCCATTCCATCGAGCGCGAGGCGCGCCGTCAGTGGGCGCGCGTGGTGTCGGCGGACGAATCACGCGTCCTGTTCGAGCGCCTGGGTGGCTCGAGCACCGGCGCACTAAGCCAGGTTTCCCGTGATTTGGCAACCTCCGAGGGCTCTACGCTCTATCTGGGCCTTACTGCCAAGGCGACGTCGACGGTTGCCCGCGCGAGCATGGCAATCGCCGACGTGTTCGATGGCGTTCGCGAGCTCGGCCGCCGTGCGCGTGGGGGTTATGACAATGCCAATCTATGGATTGGCCCCGAGCTGCGCGAATCAGACGACTGGCATGATTTCTTACAGTCGGCCTACACTGGCATCGACGCATTGGAACAAGCTGACAAGAGCGTCGACGCGCTGGTGCAAGCCGTCGCCGCCGACAAGCCCGAGGTTGTTGTCGACCTGGGTGATATCTCGCGCCGCCTGCACGAGCTGGCCGAGAACCTCAAACTCATCATTGATGGCACCGATGAACACTACGTGTATTCGCTGCAGGTCAATCGCAGACTTCGTGCCGGCGGAGAGTCGATGACCGCAGAGCGCATCGACATTGGCGAGGCTTTGGCAACCGAGTGGCTACCCGAGGTTCACACGGCTATCTTTGCCTCGGCGACCATGACGGTGTCCAAAAGCTTTGAGCACTTTAACCATGCGGTCGGCCTTGATCGCATCGGTGCTTCAACGTCGTCATCGCTGCACTTGGATTCGAGCTACGACTTCGATTCGAACATGGCTGTAGTCGTTGCGGGCGATATCCCCGATCCGCGCGATCGTGAGAGCTATCTTACGGCGCTCGAGCGCGTACTGGTCGACGCCCATCTTGCCATGGGCGGATCGGTGCTCACGTTGTTCACCAATCGGCGCGACATGGAGGACCTATACGCCCGCGTTGAGCCCAAGATGGCCCGTGCGGGTCTGGAGCTCAACTGCCAGCAGCGCAACTCATCTCCTCGTCGCCTGCGCGACCGGTTTATCAACGAACCGACCTCGTCGCTTTTTGCACTCAAGGCCTTCTGGGAGGGGTTTGATGCCAGCGGCGAGACGCTGCGCTGCGTCATCATTCCCAAGTTGCCGTTCTCAAGCCCCACGGACCCGCTCTCGTGCGAGCGCAACCTGCGCGAAGACCGCGCATGGGCGCGCTATTCGCTGCCCGAGGCGGTGCTCGAGGTTAAGCAGGCCGCGGGGCGTTTGATTCGCTCGTCGACCGATAGCGGTGTGCTGATCTTGGCAGATCCTCGCCTGGTGACGAAGGGCTATGGCAAGAAGTTCTTAACGTCGCTGCCCACGAGCTCCTACCAGCGCATCGAATCGGCGCAGATCGGGCACTATCTACAGCTGTGGCGTGCACGCCACGAGCGGCGGCGCTAAAGCGGACAGACGAGGGTTTTTGCCATATCGCACAGACGCTTTGACAGGGCGGGGTCATCCAAGATGCGGATGGCTCCGCCCGCTGCGATTATCTGGCTCAGCAGCCAACGCTCGGAGCCGTAATGTACGGTTGCCGTTGCCATGTCTGTCCCGCTGCGCTCGATTAGGGTGATGCCGGCCCAGTCCAGATGCTCCGCCATATCGAATGGCAGCAAGAGCTTTGCGCTACGCTGCGTCCGGGCAAGGGAATCGTGGAGGGATGCAACGTCCGGTACGTGAGGCACGACGGAGTCTTCCGTCAAGGCGAGTCCCTCGATTTTATCCATGCGATAGGTGCGCTGCTCATCGACCGCGATGTCCCAGGCAATCAGGTATGTTTGGTCGCCGTTTGCCGTAATGCGCAAGGGGTCGACCAGACGCTCGCGTGGCCGTGCATCGTCCATCGAGCGATACGAGATACGGCAGCGAACGCCGTCCTGAATGGCGCAGCTCAGCTGCTGCCAGTGCGACCCGTGGCTGACGGTGTCAGAGACACGCTGGTTATAGCCGAGCTCTTCGGGTAGAAGAGCGTGTCGAATTCGAGCCGCCGCCTGGGGCTCGATCCCCAACGATTCAAGTTCGTGGTTGAGCACAGCGCCCTCGGCGGCACTCAGACGCAGCGGTAGCACACGCCCGGCGTCACCGGTGAGGACCACACGCTCGCCGTGGCATTCGCAGATGATGCGCGCACCCGATTCTCGGTCCGCGAGCGTCGAGACGATCTCGAGAATCTCGTCGAGCGACACTCCTGTGATGTCAAAGCGACTGCAAATCTCGGTTCGTGTCATGCCGCTCTCGCCGGCGGCGTAGAGGGCCTCAATGATGTCGATGGCGCGCGAGAGCCTCTGCTCGCTGGTGAGTTTACGCACGGGCATGCTCGTGCACCGTCCTTTCAATGAGGTGGTTCCACGCCTGCTTGAGCGATTTGGGGGCCATGGGCCTCATGCCGTCCATAGCGTGGGCCATGCAAAATGAGGCGGCGGCTTCAAGGTCGCGCACGTCAACGGTCCAGGTCCATCCCGCATCGGTGTGTGCGAGCTCACCTCGCCCGCGCGTGAGGCCGTTGATCATATCGATCTGCGCCTGCGGGGCGAACGAGAACGTGGCTGCAACGGGCGGTCGGTCGGCAAAATCGAATTCAAAGAACAGGTAGTCGTTGAGGTTGAAGTCCGCAGGGATGGTGTAGGCCTTCGAAGGACGCCAAGCGCGAACGATACGGTCGCAGCGGAATGTCCTGATGTCGTCGGTGGCATTGTCGAGGCCGCAGAAGTACGCCACGCCCTCGCGCTCGAACATGCCGTAGACGCAGACGGTACGCTCTTTTTGCCCACCGCGTCCGTTCTGATATAAAAATCGCAGCGCGCATCGCTCGGCAAAGGCGCTCCATACCGCATCGACGGTGGGAGAGCGGCGGATCGGTGCTTCGTCCACCGCAGATATGCCGGTGAGGTAGGCAATTTTGGAGCGAATGTCGGCAAGCGGCGCGGCAAAGGTGGAAGAGCCGGCCGCTATTGTCTGGTCGATAGCGTTGAGCAGGATATCGGCGTCGTCTGCGGTGATGAGGCCGCCTGCCGCAAACGTGTGCTCGCGGTCGATTGTCCACGAGCTTTCCTCGGTCTCCTGCGCACCGGCGGGGCGAACCTCCTTGATTAAGATGCCACGCTCGAGCAGTTTGTCACGATCGCGCCGAAACTTGCGCTTATCCGAGTCGATGTTGCCCGAGCCATATCCCAGGTCAGAATCCAAGACGATCTGCTCGGTCGTCAGCGGTTCGGGGGAGCTGTTGAGCACAAAGAAAAGATTGAGGATGCGCTGGGCCGTTTTATCGAAACTGGGCTCCGAATTCCCCTTTTTAATTGTCGCGGTCGCGTCGCTTGCCGTCATAGAGTCCTCGCATGAGAAGGTGGTTTGCTGCCATGATTTTAGTCCGATATGGAGATTAGGCTATATCCTTGTCCGCTCGGGGCGTTAAGATGGCCCGAATTCGGTCGTTTGCGCTCGCTCGGGGTATACTTTCGACTATATACGGTTCTAATGTGCATGCATTGGGCCTATTTGTCGGATTATGGATGTGGAGCGCACATGGCGAACACCCAGAACTATATTAACCACCTGCTGCAGAACACCGGCATTACGCCGGCATGCAGCGAAGAAGAGCGCTTGGCTGCCGAGGATATCGCTCAGATCTTCCGCAACCACGGCTTTGATCCCGAGGTTCAGGAGTTCAATGCCCCGGCGCCCAGCAGGTTGGCATTTGCCGTTACCGGTATTCTTGCGTTTGCCGGCGCCCTGCTGATGGGCATCGGCGGCGGCATCGGCTTGGTCGGCACCTTGCTGGCCATTGTCGGTGCCGTTCTTTACGTGCTCGAGCGCACGGGCCATCCCGTGGTTTCGCGCCTGGGCAAGACGGGCGTGAGCCAAAATGTCATCGCCTACCACAAGGCCTCGGGCCCGCTCGCGTCTCCGCGCAACCGCCCGGTGGTCGTTGTCGCACACTACGACTCTCCCCGTGCTGAGCTGCTCGCCCGCGAGCCCTATGCTTCGTATCGTGCGCTCATCGCCAAGCTGTTGCCCGTTGCCACGGTTGCCCCTGCTGCCGTTGCCATCTTGCGTATCCTGCCGCTCCCCGGCGCGCTCAAGGTTCTGCTGTGGATTGTCGCGATCCTCGCTTCCCTCGTTGCGCTCGCCAACGCGGCAAACATCATTTCTAACCGTTTTGTGCTTCCCTATACGTCCGGCGCAGTGTGCAACAAGTCTTCTGTCGCCGCTATGCTCGGCGTTATGGACAACGTTGCTCCCTTCCAGGGCGAAAACGAGTTTCCCGACGATGTTCCGTTCGATACCTATTTTGGGGAGCAGAAGCGTCGTGCCGAGGAGATGGCGCGCGCAGCAGCGGAGTATGCCGCGGCCCAACAGCAAAACGACTACGGCAACACCATCGAGTATGAAGAGCCTACCTACGCCGAGGACGAGTTCGGTCAGCCGATTGCTCCCGACGCTCAGACCGAGCCCGAACAGGGCGAGGCTTTCGACGAGCAGATCGAGGGCTTTGAGGGTGCGTCTGCCGACGAGACGCTGATTGGCGCCATCGTGCCCGAGGATCAGAATCAGGCTGTCCAGGCCGAAGAGTTCAATGACGAGGTTTCCGCTGCCGAGCCGGCGGAGGAGCCTGTCGCGGCCGAGCCCGAGCCCAAGCTCTATCGCAATGCCGCCGGCAACATCCGCTTTGGTTCGGATGCCATCCGTGCGCTCGGGATGCTTCCCGAGTCCTGCACGCTCGATTACGAGGAGGGCGAGGAGCCGACGTTTGAGCCCGAGCCTGCCCCCGTCGTGACTGCACCTGCGCCCGCCGTCACCGTGGATGATGAGTCTGCCGCGGTTACCGCTGCCGTTGCCGAGCCCGAGGCGGTGTCCGCGATCGATCCCGCGGCAGGACTGGACATTTTGGCCCCCGCCGCGCCGGCGCAAGACGTTGCGGACGAGCCTGACGACGATTACGTTGAACAGCCGAGGCGCGTGTCTTACGAGAGCGATACTGATTTTTCGGCCGAGATTCCCGCGGCAACGCCCCATGCCGATATTGCATCCGCGTTCTCTTCGATTGGCGCCAGTGCTTCCAACTTCTTTAAGGGTGCGCTTGCAAAGGGCAAGAAATTTGTCGACGATTTCGAGGAGAAGCGCGCTGCCGCACGCGAGGCTGCCGAGCAGGAGGCTATCGCTCAGCAGCAGGCAGCCGAGGCGGCACGTGAGCGCGCGGCGCAAGAGCTCGAGCAGAACGAGGCTATGCAGTCCGTGCCCGTCGACGCTGCCGAAGCTACAACGTCCTTTGAGTCCCAGCAACCGGCGTCCACGGATGTTGTTGAGGCGACGACGTCTTTCGAGGCTCAGCAGCACGTCGATAGCACCATGTCGTTTGATGCCGCGCAGTTCGATTCCACGATAACGTTTGAAAAGCAAGGCACCGCGATTGCCGAGTCCCTTCCTGTTTCCGATGAGCGGGGCGATGCGGCAGACGATGACGAGCCTATTGATGCTGCCGCAATCCAAGATGCCGCCGAGGACGAGCCCGTCGAGGCCAACTCTGACGAAGAGCAATACGCAACAGCCGAGCAAGATGATTCGACCGAGGTCGAGCAGGAGGAAGTGCCTGCGGTTTCCGAGGCTCCCGAGACAGATGAGTCGAGGCCTTACTCCACGCAGATTTTCACCATGCCGACCCCGAGTGGTTCCGGTGCCACGGTTGCCGATGTTGCTCCCACCCAGGACGAAACGGTCGATTCCCTTATGGCCCAGATTTCCTCCCAGGCATCGCCGCGTCCGCAGATGAATGTTCCCGATCCGGCGTCAGCTCCGTCGCCTGCACCTTCCTCGTCTCCGCTGGCTTCGGTCCCCGATCCGTCGCTGCCGTCGATGAAGCAGGCAAACGTTGCGTCTCGCACGTCGCTGTTCGACCTTCCCGACCCCTCCGCACAGGTCAACGACCCCTTTGCTACCGCTCAGGGTCCCGAACCCACATCGGCACCCGTTGCGCCTCCTATGCCCGTTGCGTCGGGCGCTCAGCCGATCGAGACCATTTCGGCTCCCGCCCCGGCGGCACCCAAGTCTCGCAAGCGCGGCCTGGGCGGCCTGTTCGGTTGTAAAAAGAAAAACGAACAGGACAGCATGAGTGATTGGCTGGGCGTCGAAGACGATTACGATGCCAAGAAGTCCGGTCGCGGCATCGGTTCGTGGGATAATTTCGAGGACGATAACGATGGCTGGAAGGGCGGCGCTACGTCTTCCGACGGCGCTTCTTCCGAAGATATGCTCTCGGCTGTCGCCTCTATGGGTGACGATGAGCTGCTCGGTCACGATATCTGGTTTGTGGCAACGGGCGCCTCGGATTGTGATGGCGCCGGTATGAAGGCCTTCTTGGCTTCGCATCGCGATAAGCTCCGCGGCGTATTCTTCATCAATCTTGAATCCGTCGGCGCCGGTAGGCTTTCGGTGGTGACGGTTGAGGGCGAACAGCAGCTGCTCAAGGGCGATCGCCGCATCATGAACCTGGTCAGCAAGGTGTGCAAGTCGTTCCATGTCGATTGTGGCGCGCTCGAGATGCCCTATGCCAAGACCGATGCCTACGCCGCGCTCGAGGCGAGCCGCCGAGCCCTCACCATCGCCGGCGTGGACGGCACGCGCCTGGCTTGCGCTCGTACCGAGGACGACCTGCCCCACAATGTCAGCCCGACGAACATTGCCACGGTATCCGAGGTCGTGACCGAGGTTATCCGCCGTTCGTAGACGGAGCTCTAAGGAGTCAACGTGTTTTCGTATATTAAGCGCCATTGGCCTGTCTACGTGATTTTGACCTTGATCGCCATTGCGTTAGGATTTGGGGCTGCCTACATCGTGGGTGCGAAGGGCTCGACCCCCGCCTCCGCAATCAGCGAAGAGGTGGAGCAAGAACAGAGCACGGGTGCCGATGGGATTCCTGAGTCCGAGCAGGCAATCGTTGATGGTGGATCTTCGTCTGCAGAGTAGATACGGCGATTTACATGATTGAAAGCGGGCGAGCCGGGGGACTGGCTCGCCCGCTTTTTTATCGCGCTAGCGCTTCTCTGGGATCGACCTAAGGCGAGCGAACCATAAGGCTGCGGCACCCGAGGTCAGAAGCGCGGTGATGCAGGCGGCGATGGGAACTGATCCTGTTGCCGGTAGGTCCTGCGGTAGGGTACAGCGTTGAATGACACGGTCCTCGTCATGTGACTCAAGTTTATCGCCGCCGCCGTTGCGGCAAAGATCGACGCGCGCGCTGTTGGTGAGTGCGGTTTGGGGCGTATAAGCCGACGTTGCCTGCATGTGCACGGCTGCGCCCCGAGCGTCTGTGCCAAGGATTGCTTTGGCATCGTCAAGGTCGTCGTGCTCATCTTTGAGATCATCACGGGTCCAAGAATCCACATCGCTTCGAGTCGTAAAGTCGGCGGCTACTGCACCGTATTCAATGCGAATGCCCGTTACGACGGTATTGGATGCAAGGTCAAGTTCTTTCGCCTCGAGTGTGGTGGATTCCGTGGTCGAGACATCCGCCTTCCAGAGGTGCCAGCCGTCGTAATCGACGAGGCGGCAATCCTCACCCAGACTCTCTTTTACTTCGTCGGACTCAAGCCAAGGATTTTCGTGCCCATCGTCAAGCGTCGCGTTTGCCGGCCCATCGACGTCTGTCGAGTCCAACGGCGTCGTGCGATACCACACGTTGCACAGACCGTTGAGGTCGCCGATGGCGACGGGGGTTTCGATTGAGACGAATCTCGCCGTGCCGTCTTTGGCACACTCAAGATCATCGGTAATTGTGAACTCATCAACCCGGGTAGCTGAATCGTTTCGAGCGTCGATGGTATAGGAGAAAAGTCCGTCCGTATTGGTTTGCGTTGCGGCGCGATTTTTACCATCGCCGTTGGCCAGCAGACCCTTCCCGATAGGTTGGACAAGCTCCTGACGCTTGTCGACCTGTCCTTTGATCTCGATGGGCGCATCCTTCATCGCGACAGATTGGACTTCTCCCGTATCCTTTATTTCAAACGTTATCTCCTCGGCAAGGTCATAGGTCCGCGGAGACATCATTTCGCGCAACGAGTAGGTGCCGGGTGCAAGATGTTCGACGCGGTGCGGCTTGTCGGATGAGGTCCAGGAGTCTATTTCGGTTTTATCGGGACCATATAAGGTGAGTTGTGCGCCTTCCACTTCCTGCTCACCGCTTGCATCGACCTTGGAGATATCAACCTTAGTGTAATCGTCGGATACGTTAAGCCGTGCTTCCACAACGGGCGTTTTCTGGTCGGCATAAGCGAGGTCTACGATATGGGGCGTTCGGTCGAGCAGGAAGCCGGCCGGCGCTTGAGTCTCGACAACCTCGTAGCGTGCGGTGCCAGATCCCAGCGGGAGGTCGTCCGCGCGTGCTTCTCCAGTTTCATCCGTTGTGACGGTAGCAACAGTCTCACCGTCGAGCGCGGCAATGCTACCGTCGGGGCGCACGATATCACCCGAGGCACGGATCTCAAAGATGGCGCCCGCTAGGCTGCTGCCGTCTACGGCATCGGTTTTAACGATCCTGATGTTTCCGGTCGCGGCGTGGTCATAATACGAGGCGATTGCAACGGGCGTTAGGTTCATGTCGGCGGGCATGTTTACCTTGATCTCTTCGCCGACAAGATAGGGCTCTTTGGCCGAGGTTTCGCGTACATAATAGGTGCCCGGCACGAGCGATTCGGGCAGTGTGACGGTCCCGGTCGCGTCAGTCGTAAAGGTGTCCATTACGTTATGTGCTGGATACCAGCAAGTTTGTGAGACAGGTTCGTGATTGCTGTCGAGGAGTTGGAAGGTGAATCCGGCTAGTGGAACAGAAGCGCCTGTTTGGGCATCGCGTTTTACAATCTGGAGATGCGTCGACAGAGCGTGGTTGTCCACGATATATTGAAGCTCGGCGCCGTCGGAAATCTGATTGGCCCCGACGGTCCATTCCCCTGCACGTTTAAAACCCTCGGGGACGGTTTCCGGAACCTCGCGAACCGTGTAGCCGGCGCGGTCGTATGGGATGGCTCCGTGGACACCGGCGGGTCGCTTGCCTGCGCCAAACCATGCTTCTGACTGATCTTTGGTGGAGGCAAAGCCATAGATGTTTGTGGTCAGTGTGCCAACAACCTGCTGAGAGCTGTTGCTGACAACCTCAAAGACAACACCTCCCGCCGGCTGCTCCAGGCCGGATTGGTCGCTATTGCCGTAGTCCTTGAATTTGGAAATCTCAAGGTCAAACGCAATGGGGATATCGGAAACGCGAGATTCGATCTCGACCACGCCTGAATCGCCGAGCTGGTCGGCTCCAACGGTATAGGTCCAGCTGTCGTTGGATGGCAGGTAGCCCTCGGGGGCTTTTGATTCGTAGATGGTAAAGGTTCCTAAGGGGACATCGGCGAGAGTGGCCCGACCGCTTTCGTCGGTCGTGAGGATTTGCGCCCATCCAGGGGTTGATTGTGATACGCACACGAATTCTGCTCCTGCGAACGAAGCTCCAACTTGGGGGCCTGCATTCGTCGCGGCATCGAGCTTTGCGATGCGCAAGGTAATGGTGCCAGGTTGTTCATCAATGGCGACCCGCCCGCCGTCATTCCCCGTGGTAAAGGCAATACGATCGTGGCGGGGGACATAGCCGGCCGGCGCCTTCGTTTCAACTAGGTAGTATGCCGTGTTGGGCAGAAGTACTGCCTGCGCTCGACCGTTGCTGTCCATCTGGACGGTGCCGACACGCGCGCCGCTGGCGCTCTCAAAAACATCGAATGTTGCCCCGTCAAACTCATAGGTATTGTTTCCGCTGGTAATGGCAGCGTTTGCAGACTGCTTTTGGAAGGAAACAGAGACCGTCGGCAGTACATAGAGCATGTCTTGACGTTTGCTGCCGCCCGATACGGTTCCTAAATAGCGCCGCGCGCGGTGCGGAGCGGCTTTGATGCTTCCTGATTTTGCGCTGTCGTGGAGCCATCGCGCAGCCGCCACGACTTCATCGTCGGCGGTAAAGTGCCCACTCTTGGTTTTGCCCTGAGCGGTCGTGTAGGAGTAGGTGCCGTCGACATGGGTAGTGCCGTTGAGCATCCATACGGCAAGCTGGGTGGCGGCGCGGGCGCGATCGGGTGAAAGATGGTAAGCGCCAAACGACGTGGCGGTAGGATATCCGTGACAAACGATTGCCGCGAACTCGTCGTCGAGCCACACCCAGCCTTGATCAAAGTTGAGCCATGGGCCGCCCGGCTTGGTGGGGCCGGGGCGCTCCTGGTTCATGCAGTAGGCAATCGAGGCGTCTTGAGCTTCATACTTGCCGATAAAGAAGGGCCCACAATCATCGCTAATAGTGCGGAAGCCGAGCTGGTCGTAGCCATCGACGGCAAATGCGGCTCCCGGTGCCAGGCAGCCGAAAAGCAGGAAGAGGAGCAGGAGCAGCGGACCTGTTGCGATTGCGCTGTGGACAGAGTGCGTGGGTGCGTTGGACATGGCTGCTCCTTATCCCTCGTGCGCCGCACGGGGAGGCCGCGGCGCTTGGGATGAGGCTACCGCCATGGTTCATGCGGGTAGGTACCAGAAGCTGACCAAAAGCTTGCCCGATTTCTGACAAATCGAGCCCAAATACAACAATCAGATAAAAGTGCAGGTAGAAGATAGGGAGAACAGGAGGTCAAAGGTCCTCGTCTCCACAATTGACATGTTTTCCAAACGAATCTCCACAGCTAAAACAAGCATCGACACCCTTGTATCGAACAAGACAACCGCGTTATACTAGCCAACACACAAGCGGGCATCGCCAAGTGGTAAGGCATCAGCTTCCCAAGCTGACACTCGCGGGTTCGAGTCCCGTTGCCCGCTCCAGTTAAGAGCACAAGCACGGCACCATCACGGTGCCGTGCTTTTTTCAATAAAGTGCTGGGATTCGAACCCGACAGGGTGCGAGCGTTAATCAAATGTCCAAGTGTGAATTCTCACACTATGCCGTTAACCAACTTACTACGATACGCGTTGCATTTTGTTTGTGTTGAGGCTATAGGCTTAACGGCGGTTAAAAGGTCGCCTCACTAGGTGTTGGAGACAACCTTCTCGATGGCGATATCGACCTGCTCCTGTGCCAGCTTGGTAGCCTCGTTCTCAAGTTGGTCAGCCTTGGCCGAGGTGCTCACGCTCCTGTCCATAAGGTCGGCGATGGCAGATTCGACGTCCGCGCCAAGACGGGGAACGCGAATTTTTTTGATATCGATAGGGCTAAGTTGAGGCACCGAGGTTCCGTATGCGCAACGAACGACCGACGGCCTGCCAACGGTGGGACTGTTCAGAAAAGCAAGCAGGTAGCCAGTTCGAATCTTTGTAACGTCGGGATAGATTCTCAGCAGATGGTTGCTGCCAAACATTCCCTCATGATTCTCCGTGAGCAAAAGAGCTCGTCCTAGGATGCCGTACTTTTGACCAGAACATGCCATGACGAGAGTTCCCGGCTTTAGGATGTAACGCTCCCAGTTTTTAATGAGCTTGGCGTAAACAAATTTTGTCGGTTGAGTGTTAACGTCAAAGACCTCGGACACACCCACAAAGGGAACGTTGGAATCGCCATAAAACCGCTTGAAGCGAGGAAGCTCTTCGACGTCCTCTACAAGTTCAGCAAGTGGCGCATACTCCATTACGTCAACCAATGAGTCTACGGCGCTTATAGAGCCGGCATAACTGTCAGCATCAAGGCGCGATCTGTTGTCAATAACTTTGGATAAACTCACCACGCATGTTCCTGCAGGACTTTCTGCCTCACAAGCAATACCGACCTCCTTCTCCAACAGCTTAAACGCCCCGTCCCGCAGCTTCCAGGCCTCGCCGCGCAGGCGCACAGCCTCGGCAGCTTTGTCGCCGATGGCTTTGCGCGTGGCCGCATCGGGCATGATGACCGGAAACTCGTTGGCGTGGGCCACCTCGATGTGCTTGATCATGTGACCGTACTGAGACGCTCGTGCGATCTGCTTGAAGAAGTCCGTCTTCATATACGCGTAGAGCCAGCCGTACTCGTCTTGGTCCTTCGGCTCGATGCGCAACAGGTCGTCCGTGATGACCTTGTTCAGGTGATGCGGGTACACGGCGGTAACGTTGCCCACCACGCCCGAGCGCGAAAGCAGCAGCCAATCCTGATTGACGAATCTAGAATCAGCCTGGGGCACGAAAGGCGCGGCGAGCCACTTCCTCACTCGGGGAAAGTCCTCGAACACCTGGCCGGCGGTAAAGAAGGGTAGCCCTTTGCCTTCCGGCACGGTATACCCCGTCAGTCTGCTCGGCTGCCAAATGTCGGTAAGGTCACCGAGCCTCTTGTGGTTGTCGCACTGGTTGGCAAGGCGTACGAAGCCGTACCCGTCGCGCAGGTAGGTTGACGCCTCGAGCCTCACGTCGCCGCCCAGCACGGTGGAAAGTCGGACGCTCTTCACCAAAGGCGCGATCGTCATTGGTCTCGCCTCCATTCAAAGAAGGCGCCGGCGATCGCCATCGTCTCGTCGTCCACCACGCGCTCCTTCGAGGTGTGGCTGCTCTCCTCTTCGGAGCCCACGTTGCCCGTCACCGCGGTGGTCTGCTCCTGCACAATGGGGTAGCCGTCATCGTCGCGTACATAGGTGGTCTGACCACGCTTGTCGTGCCCTACGTGGTCACAGATGGCCATAAATATCTTGTAATCCTGGAAGGTACCGTCCTTGCAGTATGCCTCTTCCTCACTGTCCCAGCGTCTCAGCACAAGGACGGATGTCTGCACGCCCACGTTGGGTTGGAACGCATCCGGGTGCATGTCTACCGAACCCAGGATCTGCGCATGGCGCAAAATCCACTGGCGCACGTAGCCCAGACCCGGGTTGCCCAGGATGCCGTTGGGAATGACGAGCGCCGCCACACCCACGCCGGGCTCAAGCAGGCGGATACACCGCTCGATGAAGAGGATCTCGGGCGGCTGAGATGAGAAGAGCTTGGGTTCCATGCTCCACTCGGCATCTTCCTCGGACCACGACCAGGTGTGTCCAAGGTCGAAGGATTCCAGAATCGCCGGGTCTTCGATAGGAATCTTGGAGCCAAAAGGTGGGTTGGTCATAATCGCCGTAACGCCGTGCCCCGGCTGCAGCGCCTTATTTGCCGCAATGTCGGCGGCGTCCAGGCGCAGCGCCTTTTGCAGTTTGGGTTCAAAGCCCGAGAACGGCTCGAGCGAGTTGGCGTGGAACAGCTGTCCGGTGCCGTCGTTGTTCATAACCATATTCATCTTGGAGGCACGCACTAGGATGGGATCAAAGTCGATGCCCACGATATGCTTGGACAGGAACTCGCGCTTGCGCGCGATCAGAGCCTCTTGCTTGGCTGCTTTGCTGCGCCCGCTCACCTCGACGGAGTCTCTGATCTTCTCAAGCACGTAATTCATGGCCGTGACCAAAAAGCCGCAGGTGCCCATGGCGGGGTCGAGGATGACGTCGTTTTCGGACGGGTCGACCATCCGCACCATCATGTGGCACATGTTGCGCGGCGTGAAGAACTGGCCCTTGTCACCACGCAGGTTGGAGCCCACGATTGTCTCGTACGCGTGGCCCTTAACGTCCACGTCGCTCTCGAGCAGGGAATACATTTGCAGCTGCGCCACGATGTAGGCGAGCACATCGTCGGTTAATGCGATGCGCTCGTCGGCCTTGAAGATGGTCTCGTACGACTGCTTGACGTTTCCAAAGAGTGCCTCGATGCGCTTGCGGCACTTCTTCTTACCCGCGGCGCCCTGGCGCTCGGTTGGCGTGATGTAGAACGTTGGCGTCTCGGAGTCGCGCTCATCCTGGATTTTGCAGAAGATGATCTTGAGCAGTTCAAGGAATGCCTCGGCCTTTTGGATGCCTTGGTTTCCGGCGATGTAGTTGTGACAGCGGCGGAACGAGTACAGCAGCGAGTCACTGGCGGCGGGGCGCAACTGGTCGAAGCGCGGCGCGTCGTCGGGTACCTCGCCACCAGCATGTGGCAGATCGGGCACGGCCTCGGGGCCGCGCTTGCCGGCATCGTCCACCACGTAACGGAAGGTAAGCAACTCGTCGCCGTTGGTCCACATGCCATAGGTCGAGTTCATGCAGGCAGACGCATAGGAGTGCATTTGATCTACGCCGTCTTTTTTGCCTTTGGCCTTGGTCTTGGGGTCTTTGCACTCGACGATGATGTGGATGTTTTCCTGGGTGTGCGCTTTTCCCGGCTCCCAGATGGCGACGTCGACCGCTTTTCGGTTGCTGCCGAACTTGATCGACTCCTCGACCCCGATCTGCTCCTTCTTGTAACCGTACTCACGCACGAGGGACTTTAGGATTTCCTGGCGCACTCGCTCCTCGGGGGTGTCCCTGCGCTGCGTCACGCCGTCGATGAAGTCCAGTATAGTCTCCGGCTGGATGACCGAAGTCTTGCTCACTTGCGACATTACGATTCCGTCCTTCCAACCTTGGTGTTGGTATCAACGCGTGCGGGGCCGCCCGATGCGACGCCCATCTCGCGGCTAATCAAATCTTTAAGAAATCCCTGCTTGTTTTCCTGTGCGGAGAGGAATGACCAAATCTCCTCTTCGGCGGGATAGAACCGCAGACAGAACTGCTGGGTCTTGTCGTGCTTGTACTTACGATCGGCTCGCTTCTGAGCTTCTGACGGCATGGCACCTCCCAAGGACATAGCTTAGCCATAATAGGAATTAGTATAGGTCTACACCTATATGTAGACAAGCAAAATATCACGAATCAGCAGGTAAAGGATGATTTTTAATTAAAGAAATAGAAGCCAACAAATGTAAAAACGGCCTCTAAGACATTGGACGTTTTTACGGTTGAGGAAGGTGGAGCTTGAGAAATGATCCGCCATGAGCGCTCCCTGCCGCTCGTGCATGGAGTGGCAGGGAACTATTTTTGTTGTATGAGACTGCCGTCTCGCAAGGTTGCAATGCCCGATTGGATGTCGACTTCAGTTGGATCAACCATATGCGCTGTTGCCTGACGCTGCGCGATGCCAGACGACGGAGGATGCGTCCTATCACGACTGGTAGTCAGGCACATTCTGGGCTAGTTGCGAACTTGGCTTGGAATGTGCCTGTTTGGCAGAATCGAAATCGCGAGCCATATCACTCGACTATGTGCCACTCAGCTGCCGAAGTGCTTCCAGCGTTGGTGATGCGGCCAGCTTTCCGTAGGCTTTGGAGCAGATAGCTTACATGGTCGCCTTTTTGCTTTGCCGTAAGGTCTGCCGGCAAGGCATGATCCAGCCCTGCGATAATCTCCGCTCTTGAACATGGGCGCACGCGCAGGAGCTCCAAGATCAACTCCTTGAAGACGCTATTGTCTACGCCCTTGTTTCGCACATACTCGCTGTGGGCACCGGTGGCTGCTGCCACCTCGGCTGAGACCGTCAGTTTGGGGTAACGGCCCCTAACGAGGCCTTGTTCGTGAAGCAGACGTGACTGTTCCTTTGTGACGGGTAGTCCCTTCTGAACGAGGTCCAACAGCAGTACTGTCACCAAATCAAGATTTCGATTGCTTGCGAGAAGTCGAGAATAGTCCTCGTTGAGAACCGTACCGTACAGCGTTACGGCAACGCGCCCAATCTCAGATAGATCGTAGGTGGGCATTGGTAATAGGCGGTTGCGCTGAATATCGAAGACGTTGCGAATGCCTATGGCGTTGCGGTCCATCATGCCTGTTTTGTTCATAGCGCTTGAAAGCAGGGGGTTACGGTAGTAGGGCGGCTTGTAGCCGCTCGCGAGCGCGTTCTCTATCGTCTCGGGGATAAAGGCACCCTCGTTCTTGAATATAAGCTTGTCCTCATACTCAAGGACATTGATCTTTCCTGACATCCTGAAATCTTGATGCGCAATAGCGTTGTGGAGAAGTTCTCGAATGACTTCGGGACTGTAGCGATGCGCTTCGGTGGGAAATAGCGTCTCTTCGCGGTCGAAGAAGCGATACTTTTCGTTTCTTATCTTTCCCAGGATACGATCGACCTGCAGAATGAAGGGCGGCTCAAAGTGTTCATAGGCCATAGTGGAGCCGTCGCTCGCGTAGAGCGTCCAAGTGATGCGCGGCTCAATGCCACCCAGAAAGACACTCGATTCCGGTTTGCCCAGAAGAACGAGCGCCGCATTGCTCACGTGGCCGTGGATCACAAGCGCCATCTTGCTAAGGATAGATTCTTCGTCGAGGCTACTAACGGCAGGCTGGCTTTCTCCGAACTTTTCGACGAATTTGGAGCATGCAAAGCTAACTGCATCTGGATCAAGGTCACCGAAGTTTGCCTCGTAGGCAATCTGGCGCGACCAGTCGGGCCGGCTCTGCCCGTAAATGGCGTCGAGTTTGAACTTGGGCATCTCTACGAGGGACTCATTCTCTCGTGACCAAGGGATTCCGTGCCAAGTCGTTGGCGTTGCGAAGCTGCCAGCCGGTATCTGGAAAGCAATGACTCTTTTGTCATCAACCTCAAACTCGTAAATCTCTTCGAAAGTCATGCCGTTGTTGGTGTATTGGGCGATTTCGTGCTTTAGGCGTCGCAGGCCGACACTTGGCGATTGGGGTTCTTTACGGTAGGCGGTTCCCTTTATCTTGCGGTCGTTTGAAATGCCAAAGAAAAGCCATCCGCACTCTGCCTTGCGTAAATTGGCCTCGTTGCTGAGGGCGGAGAAATACCTGCCAATGTCCTCGAAGTCATAGTTCTGCTTTGCTGCCTTGTATTCGACGACCTCGGTCTCGACGTCTGCAATGATGCGCAGAAGTAGGGAGGGCATTTCGCTCGTTTTCCGTATCATGACACTCCATATAATGTAATTTTATCCGCAACTAATGTAATTATATCTCCTGTTACATTAGCCGCCCGTGCATAAGGCTGTAGGCCGACTGTAAGGTCATATATTTCAGTGCATATAATGTCTGTACTTTTAATTTACCTCGCAGATTAGCTGCCAGGGGAAACGGAAAATAATGTGTCTTCTTCTAATGTAATTTCGCATGTAGCTTCGCGGATAACGCGTGAAATTACATTAGTACACGGAACTATTGCCGCCTGCTGCGGTGACGCTGCTGTCCATCTTCGTTGCCCGCTCCAATTCCAAAATGTTAGGTTCATGCCTGCTGCCCATACTTGCACCTGCGCACGGTACAATGGTTGGGTTACGACCAACGTGCCAATAACCAAAAAGGAGCCGCTATGATCGATCGCTATACCCGCCCGGAGATGGGACACATCTTCTCCCTCGAGAACAAGTACGCCATTTGGCAGGAGATCGAGGTTCTGGCCTGCGAGGCCCAGGCGGAGCTCGGTAAGATCGGTATTTCCAAAGACGAGGCCCAGTGGATCCGCGATCATGCCAACTTTGAGAAGGCGAAGGTCGATGAGATCGAGGAAGTCACGCGCCACGACGTCATTGCCTTCCTGACCAACATGAAGGAATACATCGATGCCGATGTTCCCGAGGGCGACCCCAAGCCCAGCCGCTGGGTTCACTATGGCATGACCAGCTCCGATCTGGGCGACACGGCTCTGTGCTACCAGCTCACCCAGGCCTGCGACTTGATCATCGAGGACGTCAAGAAGCTCGGCGAGATTTGCAAGCGTCGCGCCTTTGAGGAGCGCAATACGCTCTGTGCCGGCCGCACTCATGGTATCCACGCCGAGCCGATGACCTTCGGCATGAAGTTTGGCTCTTGGGCCTGGGAGCTCAAGCGCGATCTGGATCGTCTTGAGGACGCCCGCAAGAATGTTGCCTTCGGCGCCATCTCGGGCGCTGTCGGCACCTACAGCTCCATCGAGCCGTTTGTCGAGGAGTATGTCTGCGAGCACCTGGGCCTGGTTCACGACCCGCTGTCCACGCAGGTTATTAGCCGCGACCATCACGCCTATCTCGCCGGTGTTCTTGCCACCACGGCGGCCACCTGCGAGCGCATCGCTACCGAGGTTCGCAATCTGCAGAAGACCGATACCCTCGAGGCCGAGGAGCCGTTCCGCAAGGGTCAAAAGGGCAGCTCCGCCATGCCGCACAAGCGCAACCCCATCACCATGGAGAAGGTCTGCGGCCTGTCGCGCGTCGTGAAGGCCAACGCGCAGGTTGCCTTCGACAACGTCGCCCTGTGGCACGAGCGTGACATTTCGCACTCCTCTGCCGAGCGCGTCGCCCAGGCCGATAGTTTCATCGCGCTCGACCACATGTTCCAGTGCCTCATCCGCGTTATCGACGGCCTGCAGTTGTATCCCGCTCGCATGATGGCCAACCTCAACAAGACACGCGGCCTCATTTTTTCCTCCAAGGTCCTGCTGGCCCTCGTCGACACGGGCATCACCCGCGAGGACGCGTACGCCATTGTGCAGGAGAACGCCATGGCAACCTGGCACGAGGTACAGGATTGCGTCTCCGGCCCCACCTTTAAGGAGCGTCTCGAGGCTGATCCGCGCTGCACCGTCAGCCAGGAGAAGCTCGACGAGATCTTTGATCCGTGGGACTTCCTCACCCGCATCGACACGGTCTTCGATCGTCTGGAGCAGCTGAGCTTCGAGTAGGGTTGACCTAATTCGACCGCCTGCGGATGCATTTCAACCATTGGCGCCTTGCCCGTTTTGGGCAAGGCGCTTTTTTCACTGCCGCATTGGCTCCCGGTAATAAAATGAACTTTACTGCTGTTTCGATGAAAGGAGGAGCGTGCCCAGACGTATCAAGCGAGTCGCCATTGTCTCGTTTACGCTCATGCTCCTTGTTGCTGCCTGTGTGGTCGCCCTGACGTATACCGTTCGAAGCAGTTCTTCCTCCTCGAATGAAGCCGACAAAGATCTCCCAGTACTCAAAATCGGCGTTACGGATAACGACCCCTATGTGTATATCGATACCACGGGCGATTACGTCGGTATCGATATCGACATCGCCCGCGAGGCCTGCAAGCGTGCGGGGCTCAAGCCACAGTTTGTCGATATTGACTGGAACGATCGCGACCGGCTGCTCAAAAACGGTGATATCGATTGCCTGTGGTGTGATTATTCTCCCTGCTATCGCGAGGATAAGTATTACTGGACCGAGCCGTATTTAACCGTGCCGGTCTCGGTTGCCGCCAAGAAAACGAGCGGCATCAAGTCCTTGGCGCATCTCGATGGAAGCAAGACCATCGCGGTGATTGCGGGCTCGGTGAGCGAACGCCGATTGCTCGCAGGGGATCTGGAAATCTCGCCGGACGTGCAAATCAAATCGTACGGTTCTGCCGAGCTCTGCAAAGCCGCCCTCGCCAAAGGGTATGTCGACTGTTGGATGGCGGACGTTCAGTCGCTTGATCGACTTGTCGCCCAGTATCCCGGCCTTTACCGCGTGTTCGCTGACAACGTTATGACGGTTGACCTTGGCGTCGCGTTTAAGGACGGCTATGAGGGGGAGTACGTCAAAAACCTCAATACCGTGCTGTTCGAGATGGATCGAGATGGCACGATTGAGCGCATTGTGGGCAAGTACAAGGCAGGGGCGACGACGGACGGGCAAGGAGCGGAATCATGACAAATGATGAGCGCCGCTTGCGCCGAAAGGCATTAGTCACCGCGGCTATCTGCGTTGTGGTCAGCGCTGTCCTGTTGGGTCTGCTGTATATGGTCGGCACGCATCGCTGTCTCGATAAAACGCTTGGGTTTGGTCAGGAAACCATGGTGTTTTTAAAAAACGCCTGCGAAAAATATGACCGATATGAACAGGGAAGAAAAACCGAAGCGACGCACAATTTGGATGCCGCGCTCGAGTCGTTTTCGACGTTCTTGCCGTCTGATCACGTTGAAGTCAACGATGACCTCGTCGAGGAGTACGTCCATACCGAGCACCTTTCGGGAATGTTGGTCATGGACGCCGACGGCCATATGGCCGCTCATTACGATATTGATGGTCGCGATCCGCTGATGCTGTGGCGAGAGGAGCTGGCCTGTTCGTCGGTCGCATCGATGTATCGAGGATCCAAGGTGTCCTACTCGACGGTCGTTGAGCGTCGCGATGTCGACTTTGCCGTGAGTGTTGTTCCGTACGGTGATGGCGTAGCGCTGGGGTATCGATCGCTTGCGCCCGAGCCCGCCGATGATTATTCGTATACGATCGCCGACGTGCTCGTGAACAACACATTCCATCAGAGCCCAACGGTGCTCGTGATGCGCGATATGCAGATCGTTTCCTCAAACGATTCGAATGTCGATCTAACCCTTGCCCGGCTTCTTGCCGATAGCGGAATTGATTGGAAAGACGAAGGCTTAACACGTATCGAATATCGGGGAAGTACCTGGTATGCCGTGCGTGCGGCGTATGAGGACTATCGCCTGTTTGCGCTTTATCCCAAATCTGAGGTCATGTCGGGCAGGATTTCATTTATCGCTGCCGGCGTGCTGGTGTGCTTGGCGTTTTGGGTTGTAGTGCTGTTGGCGCGCAACATTGCCGATCGTCGCAATTTGGCCGAAAAGGACAAGCAACTCGGCATCATCAATGCTATCAGTTCCATATATGAGTCGACCTTCCTGCTGCATCTCGATACGCTCGAGATCGAGGGAATTAACATGTCGCCATCGGTGGCAAAGATATTTTCCGAGCACGCCGAGGTGTATGACTTTTTGACAACGGTTTGCCGAGACATCGTGAGTCCCGAAAGCCGCGAGGCGGTCATGGAGCTAATAGATATAAGCACGCTTCAGGACCGTATGGAGGGCATGCCGTACTTGGATGCCGAGGTACGAGATTGCCGAGGTACGTGGTATTCGCTGCAGGTTGTTCCACAGCGCCGCGATGAGCAGGGTCGACTGGAATCGGTCGTCGTGGCGACGCATAACATCTCGATGACAAAGCGCGCCGAGGAGCTTTCTTTCCAGGACAAGCTGACGGGACTTCGCAATAGAAATTACCTTGAGTCCCTTGGCGACGACCTGGTGAACGAGTCCCTGCCCGTGAGTGTGATCATGATGGACTGCAATTTCCTCAAGCGCACCAATGATCTCTACGGTCACGAAATGGGCGATGAGCTGCTACGGCGTACTGCATCTGTATTGAAGCGGACGGCAGGCGAGAAATTTGTACCCATGCGCGTTGGTGGAGACGAGTTCTTGCTGATTTGCCCTCACACCGATCGCGAATCCGCATGCAAAGTGGTGCAAGATCTTCGCCTCAGCCTTGCTGCTGCGAGCGATGAGGTGCTGACAGTCAGTGCGTCGTTTGGCGTCGCGACGGCAGAGACACCCGGATGTTCGCTGACCGAGATGTACCACATCGCTGACCACAACATGTATCAAGAGAAACGAAAAGTTCACGCTCGGGAAGCAGATTGCTAGTATTGCTACCGCCGGTTTGCGCATTGGGGAATGTTGAATCGGTGCCCGCGATACTTTATCGGTTCGGACGGGGATAATAGACGTCTGAAATTGCTTTACGAGAGGGGAACGCAATGATTAGTTTTGATTACAAGCCTCAGGGCGTATGCACTCGCAATATCCACCTTGACCTGTCCGATGACGGCAACAAGGTGGTGGGCGTCGAGTTTACCGGTGGCTGCAACGGCAATCTCAAGGCTATCTCTAAGCTGGTCGAGGGTGCTCCTGCCGATCGCGTCATCGAGGTTCTCGCTGGTAATACCTGCGGTATGAAAAAGACTTCTTGCGCCGATCAGCTCACGCGCGCTATCGAGGCCGCTCGCGCCGAGATCGCCTAATGAGTATCGCCGACCACGTCAAGAACGGAATATCGCGCCGCGGCTTTGTGCTCGGAGGGACTGCCGCGGGCGCTGCCACGGTGCTTGCCGGATGCTCAAAGAAAACGGGTACCAGCGACGACGCCGCCGGCGAGCCGCAGGTTATCAAAGACGACTCAAAGATTGTCTCGATTACGGATGAGTATGAGGCCGTCGATATCGATCTTGAGCCCATGGCGACATGGACATTGCCCTTGGGTACGCTGCTGTACTACTGCGACGGCGATTACGCCGCGGCGATGATGGCCCCGGCGTCTGCGCTGCATGCCAACACGCTTGGCGTGCTCAACTTGGGCGACGGCTCGCTCACGACGCTCATCGAGGATCCTATCGAAGGTGCGGGGTATTCGTTTTACGATGTCCGCGCCGGCGATGGCGTGTTTGCGTGGGTTGAGATGAACTTTGCCAATTCATCGTGGAAGCTCTACGCTCAAAATCTGTCGGGCGCTTCGCTCTCTGGCGACGTGGTTGAGCTCGATCGGGGTGGCAAGGACTATGATCCGCCCCTGTTTACGGCGTTCGGGTCATCGGTCATCTGGTATAAAATGCCTTCGGCAGGCGGCAATAAAACGAGTAGTGATTCGTTTTGCTATCGTCGCTCGCTTGATGAATCCAAGGCCGAGACAATTTGGAAATCGACGGGCCGCTTTGCATCGGCCCCGCGTGCGAGCGACGGCATTTTGACCATCTCGCCGCGTGTCCGCAACGACGAGGGCGTCTACTACGGCATAACGGCAATCGATCTGACCGACGGCAACAACACCAAACGTGCCCAGCTAGTCCTTCCCTCGTCAGTCTCGCCTTTCGAGGCCGTATATATGGGCGATACCTTCGTGTTTTCTATCGAGGCGACCTATAGTGGCGTGGGCAGCTTGGGCAACATGGGCACGTATATCGGTAATGAGGGAGGGTCGTACCTCTTCCTGTCACGCGAGCCGCTCGCATGTGCGGCTGGCAAGAAGAATAAATACCTTGTTAAGGTGCAGGCATCGCATTTCCTGATCGACACCTCTGCCAAGACCTATGGCTCGCTGCTGTCGCCCGACCGCGCTTTGGAGTATGGCGATTATCCAGCTACGGCGGGAAAATCGGACTCATTCCTTACGTACGCCACGGTGCGCAACAGCCAGGGTATACCAGAGACGGTCACTGCACGCCTATTCTCTCTTTAAGCTTAGAGGGGTTAAAAAGGCGCCAACAGGGGAATAAACGCGTTGTAATTGTGAGTACCGCCCGCCGAGCTGCCGCGTCATAGCGGCATCCGGCGGGCTCAGGTGCGTTAAAATGGGCTTGTTCTTAGCTAATTGAGACAGGGGGGCCGTGTTATGGCTTCAGATGCAAAAAAGATTCTGCTGGTCGAGGATGAGAAGGCAATCCGTGACGCCGTCGCTGCCTATCTCGAGCGCGAAGGCTACTGGGTTGTGGGCGTCGGCGACGGCCAGTCCGCGATCGAAGAGTTCGAGAAGCATCAGTTTGACCTGGTCGTGCTCGATCTTATGCTCCCCAAGATCCCCGGTGAGCGCGTTTGCCGCACTATCCGCGATACCTCGGATGTGCCCATTATCATGCTTACCGCCAAGGGTGAGATCGAGGACCGTATTATCGGTCTTGAGCTCGGCGCCGACGACTATCTGATCAAGCCGTTCTCGCCGCGCGAGCTCGTCGCCCGCGTTCGCGCTCTGTTCCGCCGTGCCCATCAGGCCGACGAGCCCGCCGTCGAGGTACTCGACTTCGGCGATCTGGTCATCGATATCTCGGGCCACAAGATCTTGGTCGAGGGCAAGGAAGTGGACCTGACCGCTTCCGAGTTTAAGCTGCTCACCACGCTTGCTCGTCATCCCGGCCGTGTGTATAACCGCATGGAGCTGGTCGAGAAAGTGCTCGGGTATGACTTTGAGGGCTATGAGCGCACCATCGATAGCCACGTGAAGAACCTTCGCGCCAAGCTGGGCGATGATCCCAAGAAGCCCAAGTGGCTCTACACCGTCCACGGTGTCGGCTATCGCTTCGAGGCTCCGGCCAAGACCGATAAGTCGGACGAGAAATAGGGAAATCACATATGACACCTGCGCGCTTTGAAATCGGACAAAAGCACAAGCAGGAGAGCGAGGCGGGTTCCAAGGCTAGTTGGAACACGCCTCGTTCCGATTCACGGCCAACGATGAGCTATCCCTCGCGCATGGCACTTGCTTTTGCTCTGACATCGCTCATGACGGTATTGGTGCTGGTGGGCGTTGTCTCTGTTGTGTGGGGCACGGTCTTTTCGGATTACACGCGCTCCAATATCGTCGAAATCGCAAATTCCGCAGCCGAAAAGCTTGCGACGTCGTACGAGGAAAACGGCAATTGGACTGCGGGCGAGCTGCGCACGGTCGCGACATCGAGTTTGGTGTCCGACGATTTGGGCATGCAGGTCGTCAATAAAAAGGGCGTTGTTGTCTATGACGACTCGTGGCCTTCGGCAAGTGCGACTGCCGATGTGCGCGAGAGCGAATCGGCGTCTCGCAGCTCGAGAGGTAAAAAGGCCTCGCATAGCCCGGTTTCGTCGGCGCCCACCGACTCCGATAGCGTGGCCAACGTCGAAATCATAACGCCTTCCGGCCAGCATGTCGGACAGGTAAAGCTATGGGCCATCGGCTCCGATGCTCTGCTCACCAAGGCAGATTCTGCGTTTAGAGAGAAGACCTTTAACGCCATGGTCCTTGCCGCGGTTGTTGCAGTCTGTATCTCGGTCGTTATCGGATCGTTCATGTCGCGTATGCTCACCAAGCCGATTCATCGTATTACCAGCACGGCCAAACAAATTCGCGATGGCGATTTGTCCGCTCGCACGGGCTTGCGCGGCGATGACGAAATCGATCAGCTGGGTGAGACCTTTGACGAGATGGCCACTTCGCTCGAGAAGGATATGAAACACGAGAAACGTTTGACCTCGGACGTGGCTCACGAACTTCGTACTCCGCTTATGGCCATGCTCGCAACGGTCGAGGCCATGCAGGATGGCGTATATCCTACCGACGATGAGCACTTGGAGACTGTTGCTTCCGAGACGCGTCGCCTGGCTCGTCTGGTGCAGCAGATGCTCGACCTGTCGCGCATGGAAAACAGCACGGCTCCGCTCAACCTTGAGCCGGTGGACATGGTTCCTTTCGTGCGTTCCATCGTCAATGCCCAGGAGCGCCTGTTTGTCGACCGCGATCTGCGCTTGCGCTTTGCTGACGAGACCCAAGGTCACGACGATGTCGTCGAAGCCGATCCCGACATGATCACACAATGCGTCATCAATCTCATGAGCAACGCCATGCGCTACACCCCCGAGGGCGGTTGGGTCGTGGTGTCGGTGCTCAGTGACCGCAAACACGTCAGCATTGCCGTTTCTGATACCGGCATCGGTATTGCCAAGGATGACTTGTCGCGCATCTTCGGCCGTTTTTGGCGCGCCGATGCCAGCCGTGCCCGTGAGGCGGGCGGTCTGGGCGTGGGCCTCGCCGTGACTAAACAGATCGTCGAGCGCCATCACGGCTACATATCTGTGGAGTCGGAGCTTGGAAAGGGTACGACTTTTACGATTCATCTGCCTCGCGAGCACACGGCGGACGCGGCATCTACTACAATGGAGCACTAGCTTTTCGCTATTCGGTGAAGGAGGGGTTTCGTCCCTGCCGCTCCGAGTTTGCGAAAACGTGCGGGAAAGAACCCGCATTACTGTCGTATTTTGGTAAGGAGTGACTCACGTGACAACGATGGAGCGTCGTCCGGATTCCCGTGGCAAGGTTCGTGATATCTACGATGCCGGTGAAAACCTGCTGATGGTCGCCACCGACCGCATTTCTGCGTTCGACTTCATTCTTCCCGACGAGATTCCGTTTAAGGGAGAGGTGCTCAACCGCATCTCGGCATTCTGGTTCGATAAGTTTGCCGGCATCGTTCCCAACCACCTCGTTTCCATCGACCCGGCGGATTTCCCCGAGGAGTTTGCTGAGTATCGTGACTACCTCGCCGGCCGCGCCATGCTGGTTAAGAAGGCCCAGACGATTCCTATCGAGTGTATCGTCCGCGGCTATCTGACCGGTTCGGGCAAGAAGACCTACGACGAGAACGGCACCGTCTGCGGCATCCAGCTGCCTGAGGGCCTGACCGAGGCTTCCAAGCTTCCCGAGCCGCTGTTCACGCCGTCCACGAAGGCCGAGATCGGTGACCACGACGAGAACATCTCGTTCGAGCGTTGCTGCGAGATCGTGGGCGAGGATATCGCCACGCAGATTCGTGACCTTTCCCTCAAGATCTACAAGGCCGCTGCCGAGTACGCCGCGACCCGTGGCGTCATCATTGCCGACACCAAGTTCGAGTTTGGTGTCATCGATGGCAAGGTCACGCTGATCGACGAGTGCCTCACGCCCGATTCCAGCCGTTTCTGGCCTGCTGCCAGCTACGAGGAGGGCAAGATCCAGCCCAGCTACGACAAACAATTCGTCCGCAATTGGCTCAAGGCCAACTGGGATATGACGGGGGAGACCCCGCACCTGCCCGCCGAGGTCATCGATGGCACGTCCGAGCGCTATCGCGAGGCCTTCCAGATCATCACGGGCTCCCAGTTCACAAGCATGAAGGAGAACGCATAAGTGAGTACCCGTAGCGCCACGAACAAGCGCACGCAATCCCGCGAGGTTACCGGGGTTGCGCGCAAGTCCGCCGCATCTGCTAAGCCTGCCCGTCAGGCAGCGAGCTCTGTCCGCGTCGTGCCGGCTTCGTCTAAGGCACGCCGCAAAGAGCTCGAGAAGGGCGAGAACCTCGAGGGCCTCTCTAAAGAGGAGAAGCGCGCCCGCAAGGCTAAGCAGCGCGCCAAGGAGGATCGCATCTACACGGTGTCGAATATCCTTCTCAAGCAGGATGAGGACTACACCAAGCGCCGCCGCATCTGGTGGGCCGTGCTCGCTATCGGCATGGTGCTCGTCGTGGCCATTTGGGCCTCGCTGTACTTCGCTCCCGCTGGCATGGTGTCCAGTCCCGTCCAGATGGTCGGCATCGTTTTGTCTTACGTCGTCATTCTGGGTGACTTTATCTACGACTTCGTTCGTATTCGTCCCCTGCGCAACATGTACCGCACGCAGGCTGAGGGCATGTCCGACAATAAGCTCAACGCCCTTATCGAGCGCGCGGCTGCCGAGGAGGACAAAAAGGACTCCAAGAAGAAATAGCGTTTGCATTCATACTTATCGCTAAGATATAAGGCGCGTCGTTTTTGCGGCGCGCCTTTTTACTGTTCTATAGATAGATGGAGTGGCACATGATTCGAGCTGCCCTGACGGTTGAAGAAGCTCTGGAGGGCATGAAGGCCCTGGAGCCCAAGATTAAAAACTATGCGCGCCTGGTCGTCCGCAAGGGCGTAAACGTCAAGCCCGGCCAGGAAGTCGTCGTTCAGTCTCCGGTCGAGTGCGCGCCGTTTGCGCGCGTGGTGGTCGCGGAGGCCTATGACGCCGGCGCCGGCCACGTGACGGTCATTTGGGCCGATGATGCCGTGACGAGGCTCACGTACGAGCATGTCGATAAAAGCTATTTTGAGCAGACGCCCGAGTGGAAGCGCCTGCAGCTGGATTCCCTGGCCCAGGACGGTGCCTGCTTTATCTTTATCGAGGGTGCGGATCCCGCAGCCCTCAAGGGCATCGATCCAGCCAAGCCGGCCGCGGCATCCAAGGCGAGGAATACGCAGTGCAAAGTTTTCCGCCGTGGACTGGATTACAACATCAATCCGTGGTGCATCGCCGGCGCTCCGGTCGTGGCTTGGGCGCACGAGGTGTTCCCGGGAGACGCCGATGAGGTTGCAATCTATAAGCTGTGGAATGCGATTCTGCACACCGCTCGCGCCGATGGCCAGGACCCGGAGAGCGACTGGGAACTCCATGACGCCGCATTCGAAAAGAACCTGCGTTTCCTAAACGATAATCAATTTGATTGCCTGCACTACACCGCTTCGAACGGAACCGATCTGACGATTGGCATGACGAAAGGTCACGAGTGGGCCGGCGGCAAGGGCAAGACGCCCGATGGCCACCCCTTCTTCCCCAACATCCCCACCGAGGAGGTTTTTACCTCGCCTGATCGCATGCGCGCTGACGGAATCGTCTACTCGGCCATGCCGCTCATCCACCATGGCAATAAGGTCGACGATTTTTGGATTAAGTTCGAGGGCGGCCGCGTAGTGGACTACGATGCCCGTGTGGGCAAGGCAACGCTCGCAAGCATCATCGATACTGACGAGGGCGCTGCTCACCTGGGAGAGGTCGCGCTCATCTCCAAGAACACGCCGATCCGCGAAAGTGGCGTACTGTTCTACGATACGCTCTATGACGAGAACGCTAGCTGCCATCTCGCGCTAGGTGTCGGTTTCCCCGAATGCATCGAGGGTGGGTATGACATGTCCAAGGAAGAGCTCCTGGAGCATGGCGTTAACGTCTCGAGCACGCACGTCGATTTTATGATTGGCACGGACGACATCGATATTACGGGCATTACGCCTGATGGACGTGAAGTTGTGATTTTCCAGAACGGCCAATGGAGTTGGGAATAGTCCCAGACCGTGGTACAATGCCACCCGCGGGCCGTTAGCTCAGCTGGCAGAGCAGGGGACTTTTAATCCCAAGGTCCAGGGTTCGAACCCCTGACGGCCCACCATAGAATGGAAAAGCGACTGGCGGATGCCGGCCGCTTTTTTGTTGCCGCGACGCGGGTTCGAACCCGAAAGGGCGCGGAGCTGAGTAAACGCGTGAGCGTTTGCCAGCGCAGCGCGCAAGGCGCGAAGCGCCGCAGCGGCCGCCTGCGGAGCAGGCTGAACCCCTGACGGCCCACCCAAAGTAAGGAATACGAAATGAAAACAAATAGATACGGAATTAGCGGCAGCACATTAAAGATAATAGCAGCCATTTCGATGGTTCTCGATCATGTAAGCAGGATCGTCCTGACCAATGGAATCATGACTCACGCATCGTACAGTCAGATATCAGACGAACAGTGGGCGATTCTAAGCGAGGCTTCGGATATGCTTCATGTTCTTGGCAGAATTGCATTTCCCTTATTTTGCTTTTTGATAGTTGAGGGATTTTTGCATACTCATGACTTAAAGAAGTACCTGCGAAATATGCTTGTCTTCGCAATCATTGCGGAGCCCATATACGATTTCGTCCAAACCGGGCAACTATTTGACCTTCGGCAACAAAATGTTATGTGTGAGCTCCTGCTTTCCTTGGTCTTTTTGATTGTTCTGGAAAAGATACAAAGTCTTTCAAAACGGAAAAGATACATCGCAGAAACTGCTCTGATTGTTTTGACAGCACTGGCAGCTGAATACACTAAACTAGATGGCGGTGTGTATGGCATTATGCTTGTGGCTGCATTCTATTTATTCCACGACAGCAAGGCCAAGATGTTCTTTGCTGCAGTATGTGCAGTGCTCCTTTCGTCATGCCATATAGTTGGCGGCGGATTCGAGCTTGCTGCAGCTAATGTACTTAATCCTGATGTTGCTGCCGCGGTCGTTTCGTTGCTGCTTATCAATCTTTATAATGGTAAGCGAGGGCTGAAGCTCAAATATTTCTTCTACATTTTCTATCCGGCACATCTTGCTCTGCTTTATGGTGTCTCACTTATTGTTTTGAACTGTCTTTAAAAACTCTCAAACAAGTCTCTGAAAACGGAAACAAATTGACCCTAAGACTGCTTGTGAATTTCCGGAAGACCTGAGAGATGCGAGGATAGGCAACGAGGGCTGCAGAGAGATGCTTCTCAGTTCTCTGGCGGATCGCACGTATCTGTATGAGGATCACTTCCACACACTCATTAATAACAGTGATAAACACGGCAGATCCTCAAAACATGAGGCTGTGGAGGTCGAACGATGCTTCGAAAGCATGAATGGCAGCGAGAAAATGAGTTCGGAAGCGCCCTCTGGATGATCCAGCATAGAATAGAAAGCGATCGGCTCCGGCTGGTCGCTTTTTTGTTGCCGCGCCACGGGTTCGAACCCGAACTTCTCTATATATAAGAACGCTTGGCGAACAAAACCTGCCTTTTACCGACGGGAAACAAATAGCTGATGCTTTTGGAGTAAAGTGGCGCTCCAGAGATGACCGATGCCTTAACACCTATAAACCAGCTGGTCATCGCCAATATCAGAAGCCAATGCTTCAGTTTTAACCTCAGTGATGCGACTGAGGGACCTATTCATTTGTGAACAAAATATGGAGTGCGCGATTCCCGCCCCCGGCGCCCCTCCGGTCTGGCAATATATCTCCTTGCCGCGCG
>NZ_QSKB01000021.1:0-50364 GCF_003469085.1 Collinsella sp. AM29-10AC | reverse complement strand
TTTTCGGCTGTCCTCAGCTTGCCAGTTCGAAAATGGACCCGCCCCAAGATTGAATCTTTATTCCAACTTTACACCTGGCTTTACAGCTGTCTTGTCAGCTGTAAAGCCAGGTGTCATACTAAAGCCCCAAGATTCGCCAAAAGAGAGGGGCCTTGATGGCACAGAGCGCGAACATGGATGCATCGGAGCTTGCACGCGATATCGCGGCCGGCCTAGCATCGGCAACGACGGCAACGGAGCGCGCGGCACTGGTGCCCGCAGAGCTCGTCGAGGCCATTCAGCAACTAAAAACCCAACGTGACGCGGTGATCCTGGCGCACTACTATGTGGCGCCCGAGGTCCAGGCCGTTGCCGATTACGTCGGCGACAGCTTTTACCTGGCAAAGCTCGCCAAGAGCCTGCCGCAGCAGACCATCGTGCTGTGCGGCGTGGAGTTTATGGGCGAGAGTGCCAAGCTGCTCAACCCCACCAAGACCGTGCTGCTGCCCGAGCCGGGTGCGGACTGCCCCATGGCGCACATGGTCAAGCGCGAGACGGTCGATGCGGCGCGCGCCGAGTACGGCGACGACCTGGCTGTCGTCTGCTACGTCAACTCGACGGTTGAGATCAAGAGCTGGAGTGACGTGTGCGTTACCAGTTCTAACGCCGTCAAGATCGTCTCCGAGCTGCCACAGCAGCACATCTTGTTCATTCCCGACCAGAACCTGGGCCGCTTTGTGGCCGAGCAGGTGCCGCAAAAGCACGTCATCCTCAACAACGGCTACTGCCCGCGCCACCACATCATTACCGTCGAGCAGATCGTCGATGCGCAGGAGGCCCACCCCGACGCGCTCGTGCTGGCGCACCCCGAGTGCAAGGCCGACGTGCTGGCCGAGGCCGACTACATCGGCTCCACCGCCGGCATCATCAAGTATGCCGAGGAGTCCGACGCGAGCGAGTTCATTATCGTGACGGTCCGCGGCGTGCTCTATGAGCTCGAGCGCCGCTGCCAGGGCACCGGCAAGAAGTTCTACTTCCCCGCGGTGCAGCCCACCTGCGTCAACATGGACCTCATCACGCTCGAAAAGCTCGTGCGCTGCCTGGAGACGGGCGAGGGCGAGGTGCAGATTGGCGTGTCGGACGAGGTCGCCGATCAGGCCAAGCTCACGCTCGACCGCATGCTCGAGTACGCGGCGCGCTAAGCCAATGTGACATGAGGGGCCATCCCTTATGCCACATTACAAGGGAGAGGATTCCTGTGGAAACCAAACAATACTCCGACATGGAGTGCGACGTCGTCATTGCCGGTTGCGGCGTGGCGGGCCTGTATGCGGCTCTCAATCTGCCGACGAGCACGCGCGTAATCATGCTCTCCAAGGGCGCCGTCGACGAGTGCGATTCGATGCTCGCGCAGGGCGGTATCTGCGTGCTGCCCGAAGGCTCTGACTACGATGCCTTCTTTGAGGACACCATGCACGCCGGCCATTACGAGAACCGCCGCGAGAGCGTCGACATCATGATCCGCTCGAGCCGTTCGGTCATCAACGACCTGTTGGCCATGGGCGTGGACTTTGAGCGCAAGGCCGACGGCAGCCTCGACTTTACTCGCGAGGGCGCGCACAGCCGCCCGCGCATTGCCTTCCATGCCGACATTACGGGCAAGGAGATCACGACCAAGCTGCTCCAGGCCGTTCGCAAGCTGGGCAACGTGCAGATTTTGGAGCGCGTGGCCATGACCGACATCCTAACGGCCGAGCGTGACGGCGCCACGGTGTGCACCGGCGTCGTCGCCGTAGCCGTGGACGAGGACGATTCAGCTCGCCCCGCAGACGAGCTGGCAAATGCCGCTGAGGACGTGCATGCCGGTAAGCCGTTTAAGATTCATGCCTGCCATACGCTGTGGGCAACGGGCGGCATCGGCGGCGTGTACGATCACTCCACCAACTACCCGCAGCTCACCGGTGACGCTTGCTACATCGCGCAGGAGCACGGCATCACGATGGAGCACCTGGACTACGTGCAGATCCATCCCACGGGACTGTTCTCTCCGCAGCCGGGCCGCACCTTCCTGATTAGCGAGAGCTGCCGCGGCGAAGGCGCGATTCTGCTCAATGCCGCCGGCGAGCGCTTTACCGACGAACTGCAGCCGCGCGACGTGGTCGCCGCCGCTATTCGCGAGCAGATGAAGCAGGACGGCACCGAGCACGAGTGGCTGAGCTTTGCCCCCGTCGAGCGCGACGTGGTGACCGGGCATTTTGCCAATATCCGTGCGCGCTGCCTGGAGGACGGACGCGACATCCTGGACGAGCCCATCCCTGTCACACCCACGCAGCACTATTTTATGGGCGGCGTATGGGTCGACAAGGACGGCCGCACCTCGATGCCCGAGCTCTACGCCGCCGGCGAGACGGCCTGCAATGGCGTGCACGGCAAGAACCGCCTGGCTTCTAACAGCCTGCTCGAGTCCCTAGTTTGGGGCCGCCGCGCTGCTTGGCGTATGCGCACCGGCGAGTCGCTGACCGTGGAGCAGGCCGGTGAGCCCGCGCTTGACGGACGTCACCGCGCCCTGAGCGCCGAGACCCTTGCAATCGATGATTTGGCCCGTGCCGCCGGCACGCAGGCCGTGGAGGAGTAGACCATGAATCCCATTACCATGAAGCTCGTCGTCGATGATCTGATTTTGCAGGCTCTGCGCGAGGACATCACGTTTGAGGACGTGAGTACGGCGAGCGTGTGCCCTACGGCGCGCCCCGCTACCGTTGAGCTCATCGCCAAGGCCGATGGCATCATCGCCGGCTTGGATGTGTTCGCTCGCACTTTTGAGCTGCTGGATCCGCAGAGCTCGGTGCTGTTTGATGTCGCGGACGGCGACGAGGTGCACGCCGGCGACCACGTGGGCCAGGTGCGCGGCGACGCGCGCGTATTGCTTTCGGGCGAGCGCGTGGCGCTCAACTACCTGCAGCGCATGAGCGGCATCGCTACTTACACGCATCGGATGGCGGCCGCGCTCGAGGGCACCAAGACCGTGCTTGTCGACACGCGCAAGACCACGCCGGGCATGCGCGTCTTCGAGAAGGCAGCAGTCGAGATCGGCGGTGGCAGCAACCACCGCTATAACCTGTCGACGGCCGTCATGCTCAAGGACAACCACATCGATGCAGCCGGTGGCGTGACGCGCGCGATCGAGATGGCGCGCGCCCATGCGTCGTTTACCACGACGGTCGAGATTGAGTGCGAGAACCTGGGCATGGTACGCGAAGCCGTGGAGGCCGGTGCCGACATTATCATGTTCGACAACATGACCCATGACGACATGGCCGCCGCCATCGAGCTTATCGCCGGTCGCGCCAAGACCGAGTGTTCGGGCAATGTGGACGCCGACAACATTCGCGCCCTGGCCGACCTGGGCGTTGACTTTATTAGCTCGGGCGCCCTGACGCACTCTGCGCCGATCCTCGACCTCTCGCTTAAGCACCTGCGTCTGCTGGACGGTAAATAATGAACGCCCGCGAGCGTCGCCGTGCCATCATGGGCGTGCTCGAAGGAGCCAAGGAGCCCGTTTCGGGCAGCGCACTTGCCCGCGAGGTTGGCGTGAGCCGTCAGGTCGTGGTTCAGGATATTGCCCTGTTGCGTGCCGATGGGCACGATGTCGTGGCAACCAACCGCGGTTACGTGCTGCAGGAAGCCGCGAGTAGCCCCGCCGTGCCCACGCGCTTGGTCAAGGTTCGCCACGGCGTGGAGCAGACAGGCGATGAGCTTACGAGTATCGTCGACGCCGGAGGCGCCGTGCTCAACGTGATCGTCAATCACCGCGTGTACGGTAAGATCACGGCCGACCTGGACATCCGCAATCGTCGCGATGTTGAGCGCTACCTGCACGATATCGAGAGCGGCAAGAGCTTTCCGCTACTAACGGTGACGAGCGGCTATCACTTCCATCGCATCGCGGCGGAGGACGAGCAAACCCTCGACGAGATCGAGGCCATGCTCAAGGAGAAGGGCTACTTGGCAGACCTCATGCCCTACGAGGACGATCTATCGTAGCCGACGCTGCAAACGCCCCTAAGCGGCAATCTGACGTTCAATCGTCGGTCGCGTACAAAAGTACGCTTCCCTCCTCTTTCACGTCACCTTGCTCGCTTAGGGGCGTTTTCGCTGACGTGAGCTCAACCTGTGACGGTGCCAAATTAATTATCCGCACAAAAAAGGAGGCCTCCGCGGCGATGCGGAAGCCTCCTTTTTGTGCACGGTGTACTTTTGAGTGTGCAAGTGGGGGAGTTGTTACTCCTCGACGATCTCGGTGATCGCGCCAGCGGGGCAAGCGTCCTGGCAAGCGCCACAGGCGACGCAGGAGTCCTCGTCAGCGACGGTAGCGACGTCCTGGAGCTCCAGAACGCCAGCGGGGCAGGAGTCGACGCAAACGCCACAAGCGATGCACTCGTCGGCATCAATTACGGGATGAGCCATGGTAGTTTCCTCTCTGTTGACCGACGCTACAGACGATGCGCGCCGGTTTGATTCGGGCAAAAACATACCACGGGAGCGACCGTTTGCAATACCCTCTGGCCGGCATCTTCATACCGTTCGCCGAGTATGCCAAGGTTTACTAAAAAACGCGCAGGTGGGGCCGTTGAGCTGCGCAAATGTTAGCTATAGGTGACTTGTAATATTGACCTATTGAGCGCGCCTGCGGAAAGGGCATCCCGTTATTTGGCCGAAAACCGGGTCGCAGTTTCCGGTTGGGCCCGCTAGCGGAAACTGCGACCCGGTATCAGCTCTCAAAACGGGATACGGTTTCCGGTTGAGCCTTCAGACGGAAACTGCGACCCGGAATCCACGCTCAAACCGGGATGCGCTTGCCGCAAGACGGCCCCCAGGCACCCCCGGACGCAAACCTCAGCCATCTCTACATAGATCTCAATAGATTTGCCGAGAACTCATTCAGCGCATCTACCTGCGCATTTAAGAACCTAAACTCTCAGCAATAAGAAATCTTATATGAATTGACTTAGATTTTGTATATTCCGGCCCATAAGGGGATACACTACATCCTGAAAGACAAGCCGAAGCGCCGCGCGACAGATCGTCGAGGCGGCGCGAACGCAAAAGAGAGAGGGAATTTCTAATGAGTAAGATTCTTGGTATCGACCTTGGTACTACTAACTCCGCCATGGCCGTCCTCGAGGGCGGTTCTCCGACCATTATCGTGAACGCCGAGGGCGACCGCACCACCCCGTCTGTTGTTGGCTTCCGTGCAGACGGCGACCGCGTCGTGGGTAAGGCCGCTAAGAACCAGGCGGTCACCAACCCCAAGAACACCGTGTTCTCCATCAAGCGCTTCATGGGCCGCAAGTACTCCGAGTGCACCTCCGAGATCAAGACCGTGCCGTATGAGGTCAAGGAGGGCCAGGGTGGCCGTGCCGTCGTCGATATCGAGGGCAAGGATTACACCGCCGAGCAGGTGAGCGCCATGACGCTCGCAAAGATGAAGGCCGACGCCGAGAAGTATCTGGGCGAGACCGTCACCGACGCCGTCATCACCGTCCCGGCCTACTTCAACGACGCCCAGCGTCAGGCCACCAAGGATGCCGGTAAGATCGCCGGCCTCAACGTCAAGCGTATCGTCAACGAGCCGACCGCTGCTGCTCTGGCCTATGGCCTGGACAAGCAGGGCTCCGACCAGCGCATCCTGGTCTTCGACCTGGGCGGCGGCACCTTCGACGTCTCCATCCTCGACCTCGCCGACGGCGTGTTTGAGGTTCTGTCCACCTCGGGCGACAACCACCTGGGCGGCGACGACTGGGATCAGCGCGTCATCGACTGGATGGCTGACAAGTTCCAGCAGGAGAACGGTGTCGACCTGCGTCAGGACCCCATGGCCCTGCAGCGCCTGAAGGAGGCCGCCGAGAACGCCAAGAAGGAGCTTTCCGCCGCCCAGCAGTCCACCATCAACCTGCCGTTCATCACCATGAACCAGTCCGGCCCGCTGCACCTCAACTACACGCTGACCCGCGCCGAGTTCGAGAAGATCACCCGTGACCTGCTCGAGCGCTGCAAGCAGCCTGTCACCAACGCCCTGCGCGATGCTAAGCTCAAGCTCTCCGATCTGACCGAGGTCATCCTCGTCGGCGGCTCCACTCGTATGCCCGCCGTCCAGGAGCTCGTCAAGACCATGACCGGCAAGCAGCCCAACATGTCCGTGAACCCCGACGAGGTCGTTGCCGACGGCGCTGCCGTCCAGGGCGGCGTGCTCACCGGCGACGTCGAGGGCATCCTGCTGCTCGACGTTACCCCGCTGTCGCTGGGTGTCGAGACCATGGGCGGCATCATGACCAAGATGATCGACCGCAACACCACGATCCCGACCTCCAAGACCGAGGTTTACTCCACCGCTGCCGACAACCAGACCAGCGTCGAGATCAACGTGCTCCAGGGCGAGCGCGAGCTTGCCCGCGATAACAAGTCGCTCGGTAAGTTCCAGCTGACCGGTATCCCGGCTGCCCGCCGCGGCGTGCCGCAGATCGAGGTCACCTTCGACATCGACGCCAACGGCATCGTCAAGGTCTCCGCTAAGGACAAGGGCACCGGCAAGGAGCAGCAGATCACCATTTCCGGTTCCACCGCTCTGTCCGACGACGAAGTCGATCGTATGGTCAAGGACGCCGAGGCTCATGCCGAGGAGGACAAGAAGCAGAAGGAAGAGGTCGAGGTCCGCAACCAGACCGACAGCCTGTGCTACTCCACCGAGCAGACCCTCAACGAGCTGGGCGACAAGGTTTCCGCCGACGTGAAGTCCAAGGCCGAGGCCGCTATCGCCGACGCCAAGAAGGCGCTCGAGGGCTCTGACGTCGAGGCCATCAAGGCCGCCGGCGAGTCCCTGCAGTCTGTGGCCTACGAGCTGGCCCAGGTTGTCTACGCCGACGCTCAGCAGCAGACCGACGGTGCCGCCGGTGCCCAGTCTGCCGACGATGACGTCGTCGACGCCGACTACGAGGTTGTGGACGACGAGGACAAGTAATCATGTCCGCCCGTAAAGCTCGCACGGAGGCGGCTGCCACCGGCGCCGCCCCCGTTGACTCTGAGGAGAAGGACGTGAAGATTCCCGTAGAGGCCGTCGACGATACCGAGGCCAACGAGGCCGAGGCCGCCGAGGCTGCCGAGAACCAGGTAGAGGATTCCAACAAGGAGGCGACGATGACCGAGGACGAGATGGTGGAAGCTGCTATCCGCGCCGGTGAGGAAGCCGCCGACAACGACTTTAAGCTCAAGTTCGAGCAGGCCCAAAAGGAGCTTGCCGACGTGCGCCGCGAGCTCGATGCTGCGGCAGAGGCCCAGAAGGCCGCCGAGGATAAGGCAAAGGACGCCACCGAGCGTACCGCCCGTCTGCAGGCCGACTGGGAGAACTTCCGTCGCCGCACCGCCAACGAGCGCATCGCCGAGCGCGAGCGCGCGACCGAGAAGCTCGTCACCGCGCTGCTGCCGGTGGTCGACGATATCGAGCGCGCGATCGACCATGCCCGCAGCCAGGAGCTTTCCGACGACTTTAAGCAGTTCGTCGATGGCGTCGATGCGGTGCATGCCAAGCTGCTCGATGTGTTTGCGCACGAGGGCGTTGAGCCCATCGACCCCAAGGGCGAGGCGTTCGATCCGCTCGAGCACCAGGCCGTGGGGCGTGTCGAGGACGCATCGCAGTACGACGAGACCGTCAACGACGTGTACCAGAAGGGCTACCGCATGGCGGACCGCATCCTGCGCTCCGCGATGGTGACGGTGACCTACGGTGGCGAGAAGCGCCCCGCACCGGAGCCCGAAGCGGCGCCCGAGGATGCTGCGGCCGATACGGCTGAGAGCACCGAGGAGTAATTGAGAAGGGCCCCGGGGCAACACCCGGGGCCCTTTCTGGCCTAGTGCCATATGAAAGCATGAGCCGCCGTCCGCTGGACGGCGGATGAAACAGGAGAGGAGCTACGATGGCTGCAGGCAAAACCTTCTATGACATCCTGGGCGTATCCAAGAGCGCCTCCGACAAAGAGATCAAGAGCGCGTTTCGCAAGCTCGCGCAAAAATATCACCCCGATGCCGGCGGCGACGAGGCCAAGTTTAAGGAGATCAGCGAGGCCTACGAGACGCTTTCGGACGAGAAGAAGCGCAAAGAGTACGACCAGATGCTCATGTTCGGCGGCATGCCGGGCGCAGGCGGCGCGTATGGCGGCGGCTACGGTGCCGGCGCGGGCGCCAGCGGCTGGGGCGACATCTTCGACAGCATCTTTAGCGGCAACGGCGCTTGGGGTAGCGATTGGGGCTCGGGCTTTGCCGGGGCTGCGGGTGCTGCCGGTGCCGGCGCGGGCCGCAACCGTGCGCGCAAGGGCGGCGACCTGTCGCTGACCGTCGACGTAACGGCCGAGGACGCGTTTCGCGGCGTGACGCATAAGGTCACCTACCGCATCCCCTCGACGGGCGAGCAGCAGACCATCACGGTCTCGGTGCCTGCGGGCGCGGTCGACGGCGGCAAGCTGCGCTACAAGCGCCGTGGCGAGTACGGCGTTGCCGGCGGCGAGCGCGGCGACCTGGTCGTGACCACGCACGTGGAGGAGCATCCGCTGTTTAAACGCAAGGGTGCCGATGTGACCATGGAGGTGCCGATCTCGGTCTACGAGGCGGCGCTCGGCTGCACGGTGGATGTGCCCACACCCGGCGGCGCGACGGTTCGTCTGAAGGTGCCGGCGGGCACCCAGACGGGCAAGAAGTTCCGCTTTAAGGAGATGGGTGCACCCGACGTTAAGCATCGCGGTCGCACAGGTGCGCTGCTCGTCGAGATCAAGGTGCAGGTTCCCACGAACCTGTCCGACGATGAGCGCGATGCCATGACCAAGCTGCGCGAGGCCGACACGCGCGACTATCGCGAGAAGGTCAATTGTTACAAGGCGACGTACTAGGGCGGTCGCGGCGCACGCCCACGCCCGCGGGCTTATGATGGACGATAACGAGACGGAAAGGGGTCAGGTAGCATGGCCGAGGACAATAGGAACAAACCGCTGTACATGATCAGCGTGGCGGCCGAGCTGACCGGCATGCACCCGCAGACTCTACGCGTCTACGAGTCCAAGGGCCTGGTGAACCCCCAGCGCTCGGGCGGTAATACGCGTCTGTATTCGCGTGCCGATATCGAGCGCCTGGAGCTCATCAACCAGCTGACCGACGAGGGCATCAACCTTGCCGGCGTGGTGCGCATCCTCGATATGAAGGAGCGCGCCGAGGAGCGCGAGCGCGAGAACGAAAAACTCCGCGCCCGCGTGCGCCAGCTCGAGGACGAGCTGCACGAGTACAAGATGCAAAAGAAGATCACCGCCCTGGCCCCGCGCGACGGCTCGGTCAACCCCGAGCAAGTCATGCGCAAGCTGCTAGGTACGGGTAGCGACCTATAGCTCCGCCGACGCTGCCGGGCACTCATTGGGGACAGACTTAAATGAGTGCCCGCAGAATGAGAGTGGATAATCTCCCGTTTTTGGCCTGTTTGCAGGCTCAAAGTGGGAGATTATCCACTCTCGTCATTTCGGCGTCTAAGTCTGCCCCCGGCACCCAACTCGTTCTTTGCTTTACTGAGATAAAGTGAACGTACAGATTCGTAACCCGCTGGCAACCGTTCTATGGCACGATATTGAACGAATGTATGCTATGCGCCCAAATCTTTTGGGCAGAGTGGGAGACAGTATGGTCAAGCTGTACGAGGACGGCATCTACCTGCGCGGCGGTAGCGAGGTTGTGCCTGTGGCCGAGGCTGCTGAGCGTGGCATTACGCAGGCGCCCGAGGATGCCAAACGCGGAACCATCGCGTATTCGATCCTCCAGGCACACAATACGTCCGGCGACCCCGAGGCGCTCAAGATTCGCTTCGATGCCATGGCGAGCCACGACATCACCTTTGTCGGCATCATCCAGACGGCGCGCGCCTCGGGCATGGAGCAGTTCCCGCTGCCTTACGTGCTCACCAACTGCCATAATTCGCTGTGCGCCGTGGGCGGCACCATCAACGAGGACGACCACGTCTTTGGCCTCTCGGCTGCCAAGAAGTACGGTGGCATCTTCGTTCCGCCGCATATCGCCGTTATCCACTCCTTTATGCGTGAGAACTTCGCGGGCTGCGGCAAGATGATCCTGGGTTCCGACTCACATACCCGCTACGGCGCCCTGGGCACCATGGCCGTGGGCGAGGGTGGCGGCGAGCTGGCCAAGCAGCTGCTGCGCGACACCTACGACGTCTCCTATCCCGGCGTCGTCGCCATCTACCTCACGGGTGCCCCGCGCCCCGGCGTCGGCCCGCACGATGTGGCGCTCGCCATCATCCGCGCTGTCTTTGCCAAGGGCTACGTCAAGAACAAGGTCATGGAGTTTGTGGGCCCCGGCATCGCGAGCATGACGACCGACTACCGCAACGGCGTCGACGTCATGACCACCGAGACCACCTGTCTGTCGAGCATCTGGGCCACCGACGAGGACACGCACGCATTCCTGGCCATGCACGGCCGCGGCGACGACTACCGTGAGCTCAAGCCTGCCGATGTTGCCTACTACGACGGCTGCGTCGAGGTCGATCTGTCGAGCATCAAGCCCATGATTGCGCTGCCGTTCCATCCTTCCAACGGCTTTGAGATTGACGAGCTCAACGAGAACCTCGAGGACATCCTTCACGAGGTGGAGCTCGAGGCCGCTAAGATCGGCGAGGGCAAGACGCACTTTAGCCTGCTCGACAAGATCGTCGACGGCAAGCTGCACGTGCAGCAGGGCGTTATCGCCGGCTGCTCGGGCGGCAACTACGACTCCGTGGTCCAGGCTGCCCGCGTGCTCAAGGGCGCCAACACCGGCTGCGGCGAGTTCTCGCTGTCGGTCTATCCCACGAGCCAGCCCGTGGCGCTCGAGCTTACACGCCGCGGCTATATCTACGACCTTATGGAGGCCGGCGCGATCGTGCGCACGGCATTCTGCGGCCCGTGCTTCGGTGCCGGCGACACGCCCGCCAACAACGGCCTGTCGATCCGCCACACTACGCGCAACTTCCCCAACCGCGAGGGCTCCAAGCCGGGCAATGGCCAGCTGAGCGCTGTGGCCCTGATGGACGCTCGCTCCATTGCGGCAACGGCTGCCAACGGCGGCGTCCTGACGCCGGCGACCGACCTGCCCGAGGACACTTGGGACGAGGCCTGCGAGTACACCTTTGACGACGCGCCGTACAAGAAGCGCGTGTACTGGGGCTTTGGCAAGGCGGAGCCTGCCGACGAGCTGGTCGAAGGCCCCAACATCAAGCCGTGGCCCGCGATGGAGCCGCTCGGCGACGACATCCTGCTCAAGGTTTGCTCCAAGATCATGGACCCGGTCACCACGACCGACGAGCTCATTCCCTCGGGCGAGACGAGCTCCTTCCGCTCCAACCCGCTGGGCCTGGCTGAGTTTACGCTGAGCCGCCGCGACCCGGCCTACGTGGGTCGCTCCAAGGAGGTAGACGCTGTGGAGAAGCGTCGCGTTGCCGGCGAGTCCGCGGGCGACCTGGCGGCGTTCGATGCCGAGCTTGCCGGTGTGTTTGAGGCGCTGGCCGGCGCGGGTGTCGCGGCCGATGCCAAGGCGACCGAGTTCGGTTCCATGATTTACGCCAAGAAGCCTGGCGACGGCAGCGCCCGCGAGCAGGCCGCGAGCTGCCAGCGCGTAATTGGCGGCCTGGCCAACATCGTCCACGAGTACGCCACCAAGCGCTATCGCTCCAACGTGATGAACTGGGGCATGGTGCCCTTCCAGATGGAGGCCGAGCCCAACTTTGAGGTGGGCGATTACGTCTTTGTGCCGGGTATCCGTGCCGCGCTCGATGGCGACCTGAAGGACATCGCCGCCTACGTGGTGCGCGCCGATGGTGCGGTCGAGCAGATTGAGCTCTACATTGCCGATATGACGGCAGAGGAGCGTGCCATCGTCAAGGCCGGCTGCCTGATCAACTACAACAAGTTCAAGGCCGCTGCCGAGTAGCGCACTTAATTGTCCGCCCGGGGCTTACCCTTTCCCGCCCGCTCACGCGCTTCGCGAGGGCCGCGTTCGGGAAAGGGTAAGCCCCGGGCTACATTTCTGCGTTCTCGTTGGGTCTTGAGGGACGCTAATAAATAGACTTGCTTGATGCCGCCTCTGTTATCGGGGCGGCTTCTTTTTGTTGAAAACCACCACAAAGGGGGCAGGCACCTTTGTGGTGGTGGAGACGAGCTCGATGCTGTTGTGATCGTTGAGCGGCATGTTAATGGGCGGCTCTACAGAATTTCATCTGGGCTGGCGGGTTTGGTTGTTTTGGGGATGCCGAGTTTGGATGACGCGAAATCGTCAACATTGTCCTTAATTCCGTCTTTGGTGTAGACAGTGACCATATAGGTGCTGTGTCCGAATTCGCCCTTGTCGCGTGTTGCCCAGGCATCCCAGTAGGCGGCCCCGTTTCGCCCTTTGATTTTTCCGACACGGCGGAGTTCTGTTCGCTTTAATTTCTGGTTGCTATAGATGGTTCGACCGGCCTCCTCGGTGAGCCCGCACTGTCCAAGCATCTTGTCGAGGACTTGGTTCATGTGGCGCTCATCGGTGTTTGGTGCGTAGTCGTAGGCGAGGGTGATGAAGTCGAGTGGCTGGTCGTCGATTAGATAGTTTAGCGTCTGAGGTCCAAGGCAGAAATAGGGGGAGCATCCGTCGATCTGACCGAGCAGTGGCAACTTTGACTGCCAACTTCCGGTGGGAATTCCATCTTCGTAAAACACGCCGCGACAGATAAAGGAGAGCGAGGTGGCACGCGAGCCGGCGTCGACCATTCCGCATAAATCGAAGGGCGAGGTGATACCAAGGGAAAAGGGCGTGATGACGATAAGGAAGAGCATCACGATGGGTATGGCGAGAATGGCGATGACGTTGCGACCGGTGGAATGAGGCGGCTTCATATGCGCTCCTCGAGACAAAGATCTGTTGAGGATAGGCAGAAATGGATATGTTCAGAGAGCAATTCAAGTTTAATCTCATTGCGCGAGATGGTCGACCGTTAGCGTCGAAAACCACCACAAAGGTGCCTGTCCCCTTTGTGGTGGTGAGGAGCGCGCGGCTTCTTTTGGTAATAGTGTTAGCTGGCGGTATCATTAGTGCAGGTGGCGAAGGTTTGCATTGTGGGGTGTTTTGCCGTGAGCCGTTCTGCCCGTATTGGATTGATTGTCTTGGCGCTTGCGATCGCTGTGGTTGGCGCGGGCGCTGTCGGTATGGCATTTCTACCTGCTGCGGTGACGGAGCCGGTGGTCAAGCCTGTGACTCAATCTGTCGAACTTCTGACCGGCGACGACAAGCCCGAGACCATTACCGTTGATTTTGATGAGCAGCCGGCTGTGCTGGGTATTAGCAATTATCCGCGTATTCAGCTTGGGGCCATGCGCTATACCACGGATACAAGCCTGATCGATAGGGCGTCCGAGCTACTCAAGGGCAAAACATTTAAGCGTTGGTACGGATATGCGTCCTATCGGGCAAAAGCGAACGACATGGTTGGCGGATGCCACTCGTCCATCGAGCTGGACACTGCAAACGGCGCAAAGTTATGTGATGTCTCGTACGATCCGGGCTACGAGGGCAATGAGGGTCCGGGCATCTACATCATGGACGGCGATGTCGCCTATGTCATGGAGGGCGACCAGACCGAGCTCAACGATTTTATGGGTCAGTGTATCCAAGATGCCTATAAACAGACCTGCTTGCCTGACCCGCAGACTGCACGCGATAGTGGGTCTGCCCGTACATGGCTGTTCGAGGATGAGATGCCCTGGACCGTCGAATCGGGAAGTACGGGTTCGGCGAAGGAGTAGAGACCGCGACCACCACAAAGGTGCCTCTTTGTGGTGGTTTTCGGTCTGTCTCGATCTGTAACATCTAGGATCAAAAATGGCTGCTAGATGTTACAGATCGAGACGGTAGCGCGCCTGGGCAGCGGCGGGCTGACATCTCAGTACCCTATCCGTAATTCACTCAGAAAATCTTATATATAGAGACTTAGATTTGTGTATAAGATCGCGTAAAGCTGGCAACAATACTTCTCGAACAACGTGAAGCCGCCCCGTAGGGCGGCCGCCCCAAGAGAGGTGATTCCATGAGAATCGATAAGCTAGCAATGACGTCGCGCGAGGCGCTGCAGACCGCCATGAGCACGGCTGCCGATGCACAGGCCGGCGCGGTGGAGCCGATCCACCTGCTGTCTGCCCTGCTCGGTGCCGGCGAGCGCAATATCTCCGTGATCATCGAGCGCATCGGTGCCGACCCGGCTCAGCTCGCACGCTCCACACAAGATGCCATCGACCATGCGCCCAAGGTGTCGGGCGAGGGTCAGCAGATGGGCCTGTCCAACGAGCTCGTTCGCGTGATCGAGAAGGCCGAGAAAAAGGCCACCAAGATGGGCGACAGCTTTGTGGTGACCGAGCATCTGCTGATGGCACTTGCCGAGGACAAGGGTGAGGCGGGTCGCGTGCTGCGTGGCGCCGGCGTGACCAAGGAGCGCATCGAGCAAGTCTACGAGGAGCTGCGCGGCGATGACCGCGTGACGTCTGCCGAGGACAAGACGCAGTTTGAGGCGTTGGAGCAGTACGGTCGCAACATCTGCGATCTGGCTCGCGCCGGCAAGCTCGACCCGGTCATCGGCCGTACCGACGAGATCCGTCGTACTATTCAGGTTCTGTCCCGCCGCACCAAGAACAACCCCGTGCTTATCGGCGAGCCGGGCGTCGGCAAGACGGCCATCGTCGAGGGCATTGCTCAGCGAATCGTGGCCGGCGACGTACCGAGCACCCTGCGCGACCGCGACCTCATCGAGCTCGACATGAGCGCGCTGGTCGCCGGCGCCAAGTACCGCGGCGAGTTCGAGGACCGCTTGAAGGCCGTGCTCAAGGAAGTCCAAAAGTCCGAAGGCAAGGTCATCCTGTTCATCGATGAGCTCCACACCATCGTGGGCGCGGGTGCCACCGAGGGCTCCATGGACGCCGGCAACATCCTGAAGCCGGCGCTTGCCCGTGGCGACTTGCACGCAATCGGCGCGACTACGCTCGACGAGTATCGCAAGTACATCGAGAAGGACGCGGCACTCGCCCGTCGTTTCCAGACCGTGATGGTCTCCGAGCCCACCGTCGAGGACACCATCTCGATCCTGCGTGGCCTCAAGGAGAAGTACGAGATCTTCCACGGCGTGCATATCACCGATAGCGCGCTCGTGGCGGCCGCCGACCTCTCCGATCGCTACATCGCCGACCGCTTCCTGCCCGATAAGGCCATCGACCTGGTTGATGAGGCGGCAAGCCGCCTGCGCATGGAGCTCGACAGCATGCCGGTCGAGATCGATGCCACCACGCGTCAGCTCACCCAGCTGCAGATCGAGGAGCAGGCGCTCATGAAGGAGACCGACGACGCCTCCAAGGAGCGTCTGGAGGCCCTGCGCCAAGAGATTGCCGAGGTCCAAGAAAAGCTCAACGTGCAAAAGGCCGGCTGGCTCAACCAGAAGAACGCCATCGACCACGTGCAGGAGCTCAAGGGACAGCTCGACGAGGCCAAGAGCGAAGAGGAGCGTGCGACGCGCAACGGCGACCTGGGCCGTGCGTCCGAGCTGCGCTACTCCGTGATTCCGGGCCTGCAGCAGCAGATTCAGGATTCCGAGGCTGCGCTCGAGGCGCAAAAGCAGCAGGACGGCGAGGGCCTCAACGAGCAGGTGACCTCCGATGAGATCGCTGAGGTCGTGAGCGCTTGGACCGGCGTGCCCGTCTCCAAGATGATGCAGGGCGAGCTCGACAAGCTGAAGGGCTTGGAGGGCGAGCTGCATAAGCGCGTCATCGGCCAGGACGAGGCGGTCTCCGCTGTCGCCGCGGCCGTGCGTCGCAGCCGTGCGGGCCTCTCCGATCCGGACAAGCCCATCGGCAGCTTCTTCTTCCTGGGCCCCACCGGCGTGGGCAAGACCGAGCTCGCCAAGGCGCTTGCCGAGTGCCTGTTCGATGACGAGCGTGCGCTCGTGCGTATCGACATGTCCGAGTACATGGAGAAGTTCAGCGTCCAACGTCTGATCGGTGCGCCTCCGGGATACGTGGGTTACGACGAGGGCGGCCAGCTTACCGAGGCCGTGCGCCGTCGTCCGTACTCCGTGATTTTGCTCGACGAGATGGAGAAGGCTCATCCGGATGTCTTTAACGTGCTGCTGCAGGTGCTTGATGACGGCCGTCTGACCGATGGCCAGGGTCGCCAGGTGTCCTTCAAGAACACGATCATCATCATGACGTCTAACGTGGGCTCCAAGGCCATCGCCGATCTGTCCGGTAAGGACGAGGAGGAGATGCGCCATCAGGTCGACGCCGCCATGGCTCAGACCTTCCGCCCCGAGTTCCTCAACCGTATCGACGATATCGTGGTGTTCCATCCGCTCGGCATGGCGCAGATCGAGAAGATCGTCGACATCCAGCTCGCCGACGTCCGCGCGCGTCTGGCCAAGGAGCGCATGACGCTTGCCATCACCCCGGCGGCCAAGCAGATGCTCGCCGTGGGTGGCCTGGACCCCGTGTTCGGTGCCCGTCCGCTCAAGCGCCTGGTCCAGCGCGAGGTCGTGGACGCCATCGCCGCCGCCATCATCGACGGTACGGTGCGCGAGGGCGATCAGGTGACGGTCGATGCCGACAAGGACGGCGGCTTTACCGTCGTGTGCGACAACACGCCGTCTGCTACCTACGAGGTCCCCGACGCCGAGTAGATTTATGGGACATGCCTTAAAATCTGCCAGCCGTCTCTAAACGCCAAGGGCGGCGGATCCAATTGGGTCCGCCGCCCTTTTTCGTGCGACAATCGATGATGTTGAACGGATGCGATGCAAGGAGCTATGCAGATGAAAGGCGAGATCAAGACAAGCGCGCCGGCGCCCAAGCCCACGTCCAAACCGGCACCCAAGCCGCGCGACCCCTACATCCGTGCCGAGAACGAGGACGACGACGGCTACGATCCCTACAGCGATCGCCGCCCCGAGCGTGAGCCGCTGTTCGAAGCCGATCCCTGGCGCTAACGAACTCATTTGGGACGGGGCTCTTTTAGCTACTTGGGCTGCTATGTGAGCCAGCATCTAATAGGAGCCGCTAGCCCTGGCCTTTGATGTTCGGCAACAGATGATTTTTCCAGGACGGGGATTTTTAAATCTCTCTGTACCTAATGATCTTTTAAGACTCTGCTAGACCGGAATTGACATGAGGCGACAATAGACAACACCCCCGTGGAGTTTTGCGTTCTATGGGAACGTTGCCTATCAATACTTCATGTCAATCCCAGTCTAACAGAGCCATTTTATTTGTATAGCACCGCCTCCCTTGGCTACAATCGCCCCAAGTGACCTAAGAGCAAAAGGGGCAGCGCCGTGATTACGTACGACACCAAAACCGAGATTCTCAAGACGCTCGACAAGATGACGCGCGACCTTAACCTGTGCAACATCGACAACTTCACGACGGCTAAGATCGCGAGCGAATGCCATGTGAGCCGCAGTCTGGCGAGCCAGTATCTTAACGAGCTCGTTCGTCAGGGCGACGTTATCAAGGTCAACGCCCGCCCGGTGCTCTATTTCCATCGCCACTCCGTCGAACGCTACTTTAGGCATGCGTTCGATAAATCCGAATATGCCTCGATAGACGAGCTGCTGGGTGCTGCGGGCATCGACGAAGAAGAGGACTTTGACAAGGCCATCGGCTTCGACCTTACGTACGGGACATGCGTCGACCACCTCAAGAGCGCCATCCGCTATCCGCCACATGGGCTCCCGGCGCTTTTGATCGGCGAGCCGGGGACGGGCAAGCGCATGATGAGCGAGCTCACTTTTGAGTACGGCGTCAATGCGGGGATTCTGCCGACGCAGGCCCGCTACGTGCGCATCGACTGCAAACGACCCGTCGAGGCGACAGAGGTCGAGTACGAGATCTTTGGTGCGGACGGCTTTGGTGGTGCGGTCAAAGAGGCCAACGGCGGCGTGATCTACCTGAGCGGCTACGACCACTTGCCCCGCGTGGCGCGTGAACGTATCCTGCAACGCATCGGTGCCGGCGACCCTACGGGCGAGACCGCGCGCGGCACGTCGGACGTGCCTCCCGCCCGCTTCTTGCTCTCGTCCGCCCTGCCTGCCGACAGCGATATCGTCAAGGGTATCGCGCGCTTTGTGCCCATCACCGTCACGCTCCCGCGCCTGGCGGAGCGCAGCGTCGAGGAGCGCACGCTCTTTGTGATGCACTACCTGCGCGTCGAGGGCCGTCGCGTGGGTGCCGACATCGCGGTAAGCCGCGGCGCCCTGCGCGCCCTCGTCGACGCCGACTTCAAGGACAACATCGACGGCCTCCGCTCATGTATCACCAACTGCTGCGCGGGCGCCTATCTCAACCGCGAGAACGAGACGCTCACCATCCAGACCTACAATCTGCCCTCCAGCGTGCTGGGCAAGACGGCGCCCGAGCCCGACGACGACCAGCTCGTGAGCGGCGACAAGGATGTCAACGACCCGTCCGTGCGCGTGACGGGCTTTTTCCAAAAGATTGTCGACCCCGTTGAGGCACTCGAGCGCGGTCAGGTGAGCTTCACCGAGTTCTTTACCAGCGCGACCATGGCGGTGCGTGCCTACGACGACTACATGAACTTCGACTTTGAGAACAAGAGCGTCAACCCGCGCGTGGGCGCCTACGAGAAGATGGTCGCGCCCGTGATCGAGCAGGTGAACCACGCCTACGGCATCGAGCTTACGCGCAAGATCTCGCGCTCCATCGCGCAGTCGCTCTTTACGCAGCTCTGGGGCGGTGCGGGCCTGAGCAAGTGGCGGATCGCCAATGCGGACGCCGTGGAGCGGACTCTGACGCTTTTGGAGAAGAACCAACCCGGCACGGCGACCGTTGTGGAGGAAATCGCCGCCAAGACCAAGACAGCCCTCGGCATGGAGCTCGATGCGCTCTCACGCACGGTGCTCTTTATCGAGGTGGGGGACGCCCTGCGCGCCACGGGAGGCCCGCGCGACTACCTGGGCGTGGTGGTGTGCCACGGCTATTCCACCGCCACGAGCATCGCCGACGCCGCCGACCGCATCCTGCGAACGCATGTCTTCGAGGCCATCGACATGACCTACGACCAGGAGGTCACCGAGATCGTGGGGCAGCTCTCGCGCCTGCTCGCGCGCTACTCGCACTGCAAGACGGTGGCGATCCTGGTGGACATGGGTTCGCTCGAAAAGATCAACGACGCCATTACAGGGCTCACGACGTGCGACATCCACATCGTCAACAACGTGTCGACCGGCCTTGCCCTCGAGGTGGGAAGCGCGCTCATCGCCCACGCCGATCTGGACGAGGTGCTCGCCCACGCCTCGGCGGGGCTCGCGCCCAGCTACAGCGTGGTGAGGGGTTCGGTCGAAAACGACGCCGTGGCGTTTTGCTCGGAGTCGGGTATCGAGGCAGCCGACAAGATCCGCCAGATCGTGCAGAACAGCCTCCCCGGCACGCCCGAGGTGCAGCTCGTGACCTGCGACTACCCCATGCTCGCCCAAAAGGGCGACGGCGCCCCGGTCTTTAGCGACTACCGCGTGCGCGCCGTCGTGGGCACCATGGACCCGGGCATCGTGTCGGTGCCGTTTGTGGGGCTCGAGGACATTCTCTACGAGGGAAGCTCCGACGCGCTCGACCGGGCGCTCTTCCCGCTCGTGGACCCCGAGAGCGTCCAGGAGTTCCATGCCAACCTCCTGCGCAACCTGACCCTTCGCAACGTGATCGAGTCCATTACGATCCTTAACCCCGAGATGCTCTACATCGAGGCCGACCGCGCGGTCAAGCGCTTGGCGGAGCTGCAGGGCGAGGATATCGACGCGCGCCGCAAGATCGGTGTCTACGTGCACCTGTGCGGTCTTATCGAGCGCCTGGTGACCAAGAATTTTGTTGACTCCGCCCCCGACACCGAGGCCTTTGAGCGCGACCATGCGGACTTTATCGAGAACTTCCGCGAGGCCTTTATCGACATGACGCGACGCTACCGTGTCGAGATACCTGTGTCGGAGATTGCATACGTGCACCACATGCTGCATGTGAGCATGGCCGATGCGCAAAAGAAAGTCGAGATAGCGGGCATGATTCTCGAAGACGAGTAGAACAGCCGACACAAACCTGGTAAAGCCCTCGACACTGTTGCGATGAGTGTCGAGGGCTAGTGTTGAGAAAACCAAATATCTTGTCCATTTGAGTGGCAAGGCTGTTGCGGTTTGCGGCGCTCTGTCGATTCTGTTTGATGCCGCGTCCCGCCGGTCTGCGACCGCCTATCTTGGTTTCAGCAGGAGATCAAGGGTTGCAGCGGCGGCCCTCTCAAAGAAACGCGGGCGCCCGCGCCCGCACACGGAAAGGAAGGGTGGACATGAGTATCGTCGCAGGGCGAATCGACTATCGTCTGCTCCACGGAATCGTACAGGGCTTCTGGTGCCCCACGTACGCCACGCAGCGCACGATGATCATCGACGACGCCACGGCCAACGATGAGGTGCGCAAGGCGGCCATGAAGCTGTCGAAGCCCTCGGGCCAGGCGCTCTCGATTATTACCGAGGAGAAGGCCCTCACCAACTTCAAAGCCGGCAAGTACGACAACCACACGGTGTTTACCATCGCGCGCGACCCGCAGACGTTCCTAGATCTGATCGAGGCCGGGCAGAAGATCCCGGTGCTCACGTTGGGGCTTACGGAGACCCCGCCCGAGGGCACCCCGGGCGTCCAGGCCGGCAGGCGCGCCTTCATTCTGGAGAAGGACATCCCTGTCTACCAGAAGATCGCGGCCGCGGGCACCAAGGTCGAGGTCCGCTACATGACCACCGATAAGCCTGTGCCCATCTCTGAGTTCATTCCCCTGTAAAGAAAGGTGATAAACATGGATGTTAATGCGCTCCAGTTTGTCCTGCTCGTCCTCTTGGCAGGATTCCGCGCGGTCGACGCCTATTCGACCCAGGCGATCCCGTTTATGCACGCGCTCGTCTGCTGGCTCGCCGGTATCATCTTGGGCGACCCCAACACGGGCCTCATCGTCGGCGGCACCATCCAGCTCATGTCCATGGGCGCCGCGGGCTTGGGCGGCTCGTCTGCCCCCGACTACGGCATGGCCGGTATGGTCGCGACCGTCACGGCCTGCATCACCGGTAACGGCGACATCTCCGTCGGCCTTGCGATCGGCGTCGTGGTCGCCATGCTCTATGTCCAGCTCGACGTCATCTTCAAGATCTACAACTCCTGGGTCTTCAAGGTCATTCGCGGCTATGCCGTCAAGCGCGAGTACAACAAGATGCTCGCCTCGTGCTTCCTTTCGCACTTGTGGCTCTTCCTCCAGGGCGCTCTGCCCATGATCATCGTGCTCGCCTTTGGCCAGCAGGCGGTCGAGGCCATCAACGCCTTCATGCCGCAGTGGTTCACCGACGGTCTCTCCATCGCCGCAGGCGTGCTGCCCGTCACCGGTTTCGCGATCCTGCTCACCTTCATGCCGGTCAACAAGTTCTACGCGTTCCTTATCGCCGGCTATGTCCTCGCTGCCTACCTCAACCTCTCCGTGCTCCCCATCGCTCTCTTGGGTGCTGTCGTGGCCATCGAGTACTTCCGCAACAAGTCTGAGGCCGCTCCCGTGGCCGCCGCTACCGTGAATGGAGGCGAGCTCGAAGATGAGTAACTTCTTCAAGCCCAAGGAATTCAAGGACTTCAACGAGGCTCCAGCCCCCGTACAACTCCCCGATGGCTCCTATGAGCCCGTCCTTACCGACGAAGACCTCAAGATCTGCTCGCGCCGTATGTGCCTGATGGATACGGTCTCGTACTCCTACGCCACGCAGAACGCCCCGTGCGCCATGTTCGCCTCCTACTACGCGCTTCGCAAGATCTACGGCAACGACGAGGACGCCTTCAACACCGCGATCCTGAACCAGCTCGACTGCGTGTTCAACGCCACGCCTCCCGTCTCGGGCCTGCTTCTCGGTGCCGGCCTCGCCATGGAGGATAAGGGCCACCTTAACGGCATCCATGCCGAGAACGACCTCAAGGTCGGCCTCATGGGCCCCATCTCCGGTATCGGCGACGTCTTTATCTGGATCCTGCCGATGACGATCCTCGGCTCCATCGCCGGCTATATGGCCCAGCAGGGAAGCCCCGTTGGCATCCTCCTGTGGCTGGCGGTCTGGGCCGCCCTGTACTTCTGGCGTATGCAGAACTACGTCCAGGGCTACAAGGCGGGCGCTTCCGTGGTGACCAAGATGGGCGATAAGCTCAACGTCCTCACCGACGCCGCCTCCATCCTCGGCCTTACCGTGGTCGGCTCGCTGATCTACAGCTCCGTCAAGCTCACCACGCCCCTCGTGTTCCAGTACGGCGAGATCTCGCTCGGTATCCAGGAGGGCGTGCTCGACCAGATTTTCCCCAACATCTTGGGTCTGCTCTTGGCCGTCGTGGTCTACAAACTGATCAAGAAGGGCGTCAAGCTCAACTGGATCATCCTTGGTATCCTTGCCGTGAGCTGCGTCTGCGCCGCCTTCGGTATCCTGGCCGCCTAAGTTCCTTCACTTTTCCTCCGTCGGTGGCTTCCCCCGACCGCCGACGGGGCTGTGGGCGCCATCCCACGGCCCCGGTGTTACGGTTCGTATCTGATTTGAGCGAACCGTTCCACCGCACCCGCCCTGCACGTCTCCTTACACGCTTGTGCGCGGCGGGTGCCATGGAACGGTTTGTTTAGCGGGGTTCACTCCCGCTACTACATAAGGAGTTGGCTCATGAGGCAGGTAATCCTTGCGTCGCACCATAAATTTGCTCAGGGCTTGGCCGATACGCTGGAGTTTCTGGGCGCCAAGTGCGACTTTCACGTGATCTGCGCGTACGTGGACGATACGCCGCTCGAGCCGCAGGTCGAGACCGTGTTCGACGCGATTTCTCCCGACGACGAGGTGCTCGTTTTGACCGACATCCTGGCAGGCAGTGTCAATCAGAAGTTTCTGCCCTACGTGGCCCCCAACGTCTTTGTGGTGGCGGGCGTCAATGTGGTCCTGGCGATGGAGCTCTGCCTGGCACCTGCGCCGCTCACGGCCGAGGGTATCCAGAACGCGATCGACATGGCCGGGCAGTCCATCAAACTCCTCAACACCATCCAGGTCGAGGACGACGAGGACGACGAGTAGCATCTGCCGCTCAGACGGCACATGCGGTTGGTCATTTAGTTCCAAAAGGAGATTCATATGCTCATCAGCGAGGTTATCCAACACGTCAAGGACTTCTCGACAGGCGTGGACTCGTTTACCGGCAAGGCAATCGACGACGCGACTACGCGTGACCAGGTGCTCTACGGCGCTACCGACACCGAGTGCACGGGCATCGTTACCTGCATCTGGCCCACGGCAGATATCATCCGCCGCGCTCAGGAGCTTGGCGCCAACCTGATCATCAGCCACGAGGCACTTTTTTGGAACCATGGCGACCATCAGGACGTGGTGGGCGATACCGTAACGTTCAAGGCCAAGAAGACCCTGCTCGACGAGTGGGGCGGTGCCGTCTGGCGCTGCCACGACTATATCCACTCGCGCGTGCCCATCGACGCGGACGGTGCTCTGGCAGACGGCATCTTCTACGGCCTGGCCGATAAGCTCGGCTGGCTCGACTACCGCATGGGCGAGGACAAGGGCTTTTGCCTGGAGTACCAGATCCCCGAGACAGACGCCACGGAGCTCGCGCAGGAGCTCGTGCACAAGCTCGGCCTCAACGGCACACGTATTACCGGCGACCCGCACGCACGCGTCAAGAGCGTTCGCGTCCCGATGCATGTGACCGGCGACGCCAAGAGCGATACCGCCGAAATCAATCGCACCGATGCCGAGGCCAACGACTGCCTTATGACGATGGAGTTCATCGATTTCACCACGTGCGAGTACATCCGCGACTCTGGCATGCTCGGCCAAAACCGGTGCGCCATCACCATCGGGCACTTCAACCTGGAGGAGCCCGGTATGGAGTACATGGTCAACTGGCTGCCCGAGGCTCTGGGGACGAGCGAAATCCCGGCCACGTTTGTGCCGATGGGCGACACGTACCGCTACGTGGTCGCATAGCGAACAATATCTGCACTGCATGCCCGGGGCGCCCTGTGCGTCTCGGGCTTTTTTGAAAGGAGAGCCATGAAGGCTGCAAGCATATCTGTCGATATCACTCCCGCGGGCACGTTTTGGATGGAGGGCTATATCCATCCCATCCGCAAGCAGCCGGCGACGGGCGTGCACGATACGCCGCGTGCGACGCTGCTCCTGCTCGAGGTCGAGGGCACACGGTCGCTCTTTGTATCGATCGACGTGTGCATCCTCACGGCCCAGACGACCCGCGCGATGCGCGAGGGCCTCGCCGCGGGGCTTGGGGTCGCGAGCGAGAACATCGTGATCAACTCCATCCACTCGCACTCGTGCGCCAACGGCTTTGAGGGCGCGGGCGCCATGGGCATCCCCACCACGCCCGGCTATGTCGAGCTGGTCACGGGGCTGGTGCTGCAGGCGGCGACGGGTTTGGATGAGGAGCTCGTCGACGCCGCGCCCGAGATGCTCACGAGGCACGTACGCGGTTGGTATTCCAACCGCAACGATGCCGACCTGCCGTTTGACGATGAGGCCCTGGTGCTGCGCTTTGTGGCTGAGGGCGGCAAGACGCTGGGCGCGATGCTCAACTTCAACTGCCATGCCACGGTGGTCGGCCCCACCAACCGCCTGCTCACGACCGACGTGCAGGGAGGCGTGCGCGACAAGCTTGCGGACTGGATCGGCTGCGTGCCGTATATCTTTACCGGCGCCTCGGGCGATTTGGGCAACCGACAGTTCCGCCAGGGCAACGACTTTGCGGAGCTCCGCCGCGTGAGCAACGGCATCGCGGGCGAGATCATGAAGGGCGCCTTTGAGCCCATTGAGCTCGCTGCGCCCAAGGTTTCGCGGTTTGAGCACCATGTCCACTACAACAACGAGGACTTTTACCCGCAGTACCAGGCGCAGCTTGACGAGGTGCTCGAGGTGCTCGCCAACAATCCCACGTTTGACGAGAAGAAACTCGCCGATACCGAGAAGGAGATGCTCGAGCAGCAGCTCCAGCGCCACGAGATGGACTTCACCGTTGCGATGACGACGCTCGACTTTGGCTCGGTGGTGTTCACGACCTTCCCCGGCGAGCTTGCAAGCGAGCTAGGCGCCATCGTCAAGGGTGCGTTCGACGGGACGGGCAAGCATCCGGTGATCATCGGCTACGCCAACGATTACCAGGGCTATTTTGTCGCCGCCCACACCTATGGTGGTTCGAGCTACGAGAGCTACGTGACTCAGATGCCCAAGGGTTGGACCGAGCAGATGCTCGCGTCCTACGGGGAGCAGCTGTGAGCGCCGGTGGGGTGCGCTTAGAGAAGGGTCCGGTCGTTGCGTTTTTCGACGTTGACGGGACGTTGGTGTGCCGCGATCCCGTAACGGGCCCCGGCAGCTTTCCCACTGAGCGCGTGGTGCGCGCCGTGGAGGAGTTCGCCGAGCGCGGCGGCATTCCGATTCTCTCGACTGGACGCGCCCGGGTGGGGATCGACCAGCTGCTCAACAACCTCCCGTTTCGCGGATATGTTTCGCTCGACGGAGCGCACGTGGTGCTCGACGGCAAGGTTATCCTCGACTGTTGCTTTCCGCGCGCGGTGCTCGAGCGCATGGTAGCGGAGATGCTCCGCGTGGGGATGCCCGCCTTTTTTGAGGGGACGGAGCTCTGCCTGGAGCTCAACGCGAGCGGTGGGAGCCTCTACAACTGGGGTCCTGTGGCGTGCGACCTCGAGGAGATGCGTAGTACCAAGCCCGACCTGCGGTTTGCCAAGGTCGATTTTGTCGACGAGGCGTACGGGGCCTACCGGGCGAGCGACTTTTTGATGGAGGAGCTCGGCTACTACAACGTGGGCGAGGGGAGCCACGAGCTCGTCATGCCCGGGGTGTCCAAAGGTGCTGGGGCCCGGGCCCTGCTCGCGGAGCTCACTGCTGCGGCGGGTGCGGCGCCGGCGCGTGTCTTTGCCTTCGGTGATTCCGAGAACGATCTGTCTCTCTTTGAGACCGCGGACGTTGCCGTGGCGATGGGCCAGGCAGCACCCCATGTGCGCGAGGCCGCCGACTACGTCGCGGTCCCCTGTGCAGACGACGGCGTCGCCCAGGCCATGGAACACTTCGGCCTGATCTAGCCCCGCACTTTACAATACCCTGCAGGACTGAGGGGGCCAAATGTTCCTAGTTAATTTTTATCACGGCTCTAACGGGAGCATTTGACCCCTCAACTGTTTTGTAGCCATCCGAGGCATGTGATCACCCGGGCAATTCGACAGTGAAAAACTTGCTTAACTACTAATCAAGCTTCACACAATCTTACTTATCTGCTAATCAAGAATCGATATAATCTTGATTAGCATATAAGCAAGATTGGAGAATCATGGCATTCAACGACTTGGTGGCCCAGAAAATAAAGGACTTTGAACAGCAGGGGGTTCCACAGGTCTTTGAGCGAGACCTTGATCTGGGAAACCCACAGGAGCCAAAGCGCGACAACATCGTAAATGTGGTTGTGGGGGCCCGCCGTTGTGGAAAGACGTATCGCCTGTATCAGGAGATGCAGCGGCTTCGGGGCCGGGGCGTCGAGCTTGACCGGATGCTTTACTTTAATTTTGAGGATGAGCGCTTGCGCCCGTATGAGCCATCGCTGCTGGCGGACGTGCTCGACACGTTCTATGCGCTGTATCCTGCTGCTCGAACCGAGGGCGCTTACATTTTCTTTGACGAGATCCAAGAAATTCCCGAATGGGGTGCGTTTCTGCGGCGTGTAGTCGATACGGAGAAAGCGACCGTCTATGTGACGGGATCTTCTTCTAAGATGCTGTCCTCGGAACTTAAGAGCGAGTTCAGGGGTCGTTCTCTTGTGCGAGAGCTTTTTCCGTTGAGTTTTTCGGAATACGTTCGATATAAGACGGGGAGCGTTCCCGAGCCAGATGCGACCTTTTCCCCGAGCGATGCAGCGCTGCTTCGACATCATCTGATCGGGTATCTTGAACAAGGGGGATTCATCGCGACACTTGAGCAGACGCCTGCAGACGCGATTCAGCTGCTACAGGAATATGCTTCGCGAACGGTCGCCATGGACGTCGTTGAACGTTACGACGTTAAGAACCCTCGCCTGGCATCGCTGTTCTTGACGCGGTGTATGGCATCTTCGGGACGAGAGCTGTCAGTGAACAAAGTGTACAACGAGTTCAAGAGCAGACAGATACCCGTCAGTCGTAATTCGCTCAGCGATTTACTTGAGTATTATGAGGACGCCTACCTGTTATTTTCTGTGCCGGAGTTCACGCGTTCACTGGCAAATAACATGCGGTCTGCGTCTAAGGTCTACGCTGTCGACCCTGCGATGTTTGGAGCATTCTCTCCCGCATCGGCATTGGACCAGGGCCAGAGGCTCGAGACCGCAGTGTTCAATGCGCTCAGAAGAAGGACTCCCGCGGTGAGGACCGGCTCTGTCTGCCGCCTGCTAATCAAAGAGAAGAGCAAAAGCCATGAGGTGGACTTTGTGGCTGGGGACGCGCTTCTCATGCGGGCTTATAGCCTGATTCAGGTGAGTGCGGATATGGCAAGTGAGAAAACGCGCGAGCGCGAAATTGCCGCGCTTGATGCCTCGATGGCCCAGTTCGATCTTGGCGAGTCGGCAATCGTTACCATGGATGAACAGACCGATATTCCATGCGAGCACGGTGTGGTACACGTTATGCCCGCATGGAAGTGGCTCCTTGCCTAATCATCTATGGACCTGTGGGGTCAGGACCTCCTGGCTCCTTCATCACAGTTGGGGAGCACCTTGCTGCGCCAGGCTAGTCCTGGGCCTTGATGCTCGGCAGGAGAATCTGGGCGAGATAGTCGGTCTCGAGTTTGGTGGCAGCGTCGGCCTTGCCGTCTTTGCCGACCAGTACGTTCTTGATCTGGCTATAGGTATAGCGGTTGCCGGTCGTAAGCTCGACAAGCTCAATGGCCGTGTCCATGGGGTAGGTCGACACGGGATTCTGTGTCCGTCCGTTGATGGTCTGGGGCACCACGTACGGATAGACGGGGCCGCTGGCGTAGACGGTATAACCGTTGCCTAGGTTGGCCGCACCCAAAACCGTATCGCCCTCATCGGGCGTAAAGCTCTCGCCCTCGCGCACTGCGACGAGCGTCACAATCGGCGTATCGCTGTCGCCGGCAAGATAGATGCATAGCGTGCTGCCATTTTGCCAAGTCTCGACCTTGCCGTACCACTCGACGGGGATATCGAGCTGGTAGAGGTCGGTTGCCTTGTGACGGGCGTCGGCATCACGGGCCGCCTGTGCCTTTTGCGCGCTCACGGCATTGACGGCGGCGTCGCGCCGCGCGGTTGCCGCCTGCTGGAGCACCTTGGCGGTGGCGGCGGAGCTCGCGCCTCCCTCCTCGGCATATTTGGCGGCGGCATCGATCTGGTCGTCGGTTACCGTGTCGGCCGAAGGCACCTTGAGCTTAAAGGCGGCCTGGCTGCTTAGGTCCTGTCCGTCGCTCTTGATCGTGACCTGCGCCTTGGTGGTCGGCACGGTATAGACGGTGCCGTCGGACGCGATGGGGGAGGCGGCAACGGAGAGCGTGTAGTCACCGGGTAGCAGTTTGATGCCACGGCCGTGCTCGTCAACATAGAGTGTTTCGCTTACGGAGGATCCGTCAGAATCCTGGCCACTCACCTGTACGGGAATCTTGGAGCCGGTGGAACAGTCGAGCCCCGCGGCATGTACACCAATCTGCACCGACATCATCGTGTGGGCATTGGCGGCGGCGATGGCAGCCTGCTCTTGCCGGTATCCGTTCCAGGCTGCGTAGCCTGCGCCGCCGGCGACAAGCGCAACGGCCACAGCGCCGGCGACCATTAGATTGCGGCGCTTGGGCGACATCTTGCGATGGCGAACCTCGGCCTCGCGTGCCGAAGGAACGGACGGTAGGGGAATATCGCCCATGGCGATGGTCTCGTCCACGGCAGGCGCAGAGCCTAAGCCAGGGAGCTCGCGGGTCAGCGAATCTTCGGCCGGCAAGTTGTCGAGCAAGATGGTTTCCTCGCTCGTGTCGGATTCGGTCTGGTCGTCGGCCTCACATTCGGATTCCTCGTGCCCCGCCTCGTCTTCGGTGGGCGCGGCGCCATCGTCTTTTGCATCCTGATTATCGGGCTGCGCCTCGATTTCCGGCTCATCCTGCACATCAACGCTCGAATCGTCAAACGTAATCTCGGCCAGCGCGATCTGGTCTAGACTCTCCAGGGCCTCGGCACACGCTTCTGCATCTTGGACCGCATCCTCTTGGCCCATCGTCTCATCTTTCATATATCCCCCAAGCTCAATATCGGGACAACACTGTACCCAAAAATGGGGCTCCATAGAGCCGCCGCATGATTTGAAATCCGATTTTATATATGCGCGTGTTTTTGAATAGATGAATAGAGGCGCAACGAAAAAAGCCCCCGGAAAGCGAGCGAAGCGCTTTTCGGGGGCTCTGCGAGACATTGGATTGAAAGGCCTGGTGAGCGGGCCTATGCCCAAGTGCCAACAGCGGCCAACACGTTACTCGGCGTGAGCGTAATCAACCTTGGCGCGGCGGGCGGTGGCCTTCTCCCAATCGCTGGTGCCCTCAAAGACATCCTGCTTGTAGGGATTGCGGCCGAGCTTCTTGGCGCGGTAGGCGATGTAGATGATCGCGGCGACGTTGGCGACCAGTGCGGCGATCGAGACCGCGGTAGCGGCGCCGGGGTCGAGCGTGGAGTGGGTCACAAAGATGGACTCCTCCTGGAAGTACGGGAACACCTGGGCAAACATGCACCAAATAGCAAGCGTAAAGGCGCGGTTCTGGATCCAGCCGCCCTTGTTCCAGATAAAGGCGGCGACGGTGGGCGCCAGCAGCAGCGCAAAGCCGCAGAACCAGGAGTGGGTGGGCAGGCAGTTGTAGGTGTAGCAGAAGTTCCAGATATCGTAGGCGATGATGTAGACCCAGGTCATGTCGGGCCACAGCATGTCGGTCTGATCCTCGGAGGCGTAGACACTCCACCAACCGGTCATGCAGAAGATGTTGATGATACCGGCGATGCCGTTGAACACGTTGTTCCAGCCGGCGAGCTGCGTGGCGCCCTCGGAGGTGACCCAGGTGGACTCGCCCAGGACAAAGAAGTGATAGGCGCTCTCAAAGTCGGACACGACGGCGATCATGATGTTGATGGCGACGATCACAAACGGCCACGCGCGGAACCAATGCGCCTTGCCGATCTTGCCCCACTGGTACTTAATGGCAATGAAGCCCCAGCAACCGGCCAGCGCCGCGTATACCTTGGCGTAGTGGAACCAGCTGTTCTGGTACACATGGGTGGGGTTGGTGAGCGCCCACTCGGCACCCTGTGAGACGCCGATGGCGATAGCGACGCAGTAGATGGTCATGGCCAGCGGAGCCACGCCAAAGATGATGGCCGCGCCCAGCTTGGTGCGGCGGCCGACCTCGTTGAGCACGATCAGGCCAATAAAGACCATGGCCCAGCCGGCCCAGTGGATAAGGGTATTGCTACCCCAAACATCGAACAGCATGCTGCTCTCCTTTCACAAGCCCGCGGCCCCTCTTCTGATCGCGGGCAGTTTGGCCAAATGTCGTCAGTTCTGGGGCTTGCGCTCCTGATACTTGGCGGTATAGCCCTCGATATGGAGCGTCGAGGCGATGATTTCCTTGACTGTCTCGTCGGGCACATCGGGGTGCGTGCGGATATACATCAGCAGCCCCATGATGAGGGTGTAGAACGTCTCGTAGACATGGTCGATGCGTAGCTCGTGATGGGCGACAAAATCCACCACGGTGGTATCGCAGATATACTGCGCCACGCGCTGGACCACGTTGTGCAAAAAGCCGCCGTAGAGCGCGCCGCTGCTCGAGGTGAGCGTGCTCGGCAACTCGTGGCCGCTCACGACCAGGCGCTTAAAGAGCGGAGCAACGGTGTCGAGTGCGCCTTCGATGTCGCCAACCGTGCGGCTGGCGTTCCACTGCTCGAGCTCGGCGATAAAGCCGTCGATTGCCTCGTCCATAACGGCGGTGACGGCGGCATCCATATCGGCAAAGTAGTGGTAGAACAGCGAACGCGTGCAGCCAGCCCGCTTGGTCACGGCCGATACCGAAAGATGGGACACACCAAGCTCGGCGCTCACGGCGCGCACAGCGGCGAGGATCTCGCGACGGCGCTCGTCGCCCGTCAGGCGTTTTGCCGCGCTATCGGATGCGGGGACGGCATCGACCACAGAGATATCTGCTGCGTTGTTGCCCATGTTTTGCCGCCTTTCATCCTCTTTTGCCTGACCGTTCGCCTAACAGTCTTGAATATTGTTGACGGTTCGTCAATACTGTTTTTGACACAATGTCAACAATAGCGGGTGAACGGCATGGGGGCATGTCGAACCCGTACAAAGAGGGGCGCCGCGGTCTCGCCGGGCTGTGGCAAGAGAAGGGACGACTATGATTCTCAACGGACCGGGGATTAGCTATACCGAGCCCGATATCGGCGCGGAGTTCGTGCCGCCGATACCGGAGCATCCGCGCGAGGCCATCGTCAAACTGTGTGAGCACTGCACCAACCGCCTGCTGCACCGCGACGAGCTGCTGGGCTACGAGTACTGGTCGTTTGCCGAGGCCGCAACCGACGAGCAGGCCGAAGTGCTCTGCAAGATGAAGATGCGCCGTCCCTATACGCTGCCCGAGATGGTCAAGCTCACCGGCATGCCCGAGGCCGATATCGAAAAAATGCTCGACGACATGAGCTACACGGGTCTGCTCGAGTACAACTGGGAAAACCCCGAGCGCGCCAAGCAGTGGGTGCTGCCCATGCTGGTGCCGGGTTCCGCCGAGTTCCTCAACATGCGCGTGAGCCAGCTCGAGGAGCATCCGGTCTATGCCAAGTTCTTTGAGCAGGCGTCCAAGGGACCGCTGTCCAAGGCCACGCCGATGGTGCCGCCCGGCGGTGCCGGCATCGGCATGCATGTCATTCCGGTCGAGAAGGCCATCGATGCCGCGAGCACCTCGGTGCCGATCGAGCATATCGAGCATTGGCTCGACAAATACGAAGGTAAGTATGCCGCTAGCACCTGCAGCTGCCGCGCGAGCCGTCGCGTGATGGGAGAGGGCTGCGCCGACGACCCGGCCGATTGGTGCATCGCCGTGGGCGATATGGCCGACTACGTGGTCGAGACCGACCGCGGCCATTATGTGACGCGCGAGGAGGTCTACGACATCCTGCGCCAGGCCGAGGACAACGGCTTTGTGCACCAGATCACCAACATCGACGGTGAGAACAAAATCTTCGCCATCTGCAACTGCAACGTCAACGTGTGCTACGCCCTGCGCACTTCGCAGCTGTTCAACACGCCCAACCTGTCGCGCTCGGCCTACGTCGCCAAGGTCGAGAAGGACAAGTGCGTGGCCTGCGGTCGCTGCGTTGAGGTGTGTCCGGCCGGCGCCGCCAAACTGGGCCAGAAGCTCTGTAGCAAAAAGGCTGGCGGACAGGTGCCCGAGTATCCGCGCCAGGAGCTGCCCGATGCCACCAAGTGGGACCACACCAAGTGGTCGCCCAACTACCGCAACGACAACCGTATCGAGACGCATGAGTCCGGCACCGCTCCCTGCAAGACGGCCTGCCCCGCGCACGTTGCCGTTCAGGGCTATCTGAAGCTCGCGGCGCAGGGTCGCTATGACGAGGCCCTAGCACTCATTAAGCGCGAGAACCCGCTGCCCGCTATCTGCGGCCGTGTGTGCAATCGCCGCTGTGAGGATGCCTGCACCCGCGGTCGTGTGGACGCCGCCGTGGCTATCGACGAAGTCAAGAAGTTTATCGCCCAGCGCGATCTGGACGCAGCGACCCGCTATGTCCCGCCCGTGGTGACCCCGACGCGTGCTGGCGGCTTCGACCAGAAGATTGCCATCATCGGTGCCGGTCCGGCTGGTCTGTCCTGCGCTTTTTATCTGGCCGAGAAGGGCTATAAGCCCGTCGTGTTCGAGAAAAACGAGCGCCCGGGTGGCATGCTCACCTATGGCATTCCCAGCTTTAAGCTGCAGAAGGATGTTATCGAGGCGGAGGTCGAGATCATTCGCCTGATGGGTGCCGAGTTTCGCTATGGCGTGGAAGTCGGCCGCGACGTGACGCTCGACGAGCTGCGCGCGCAGGGCTTTAAGGCCTTCTACGTTGCCATTGGCTGCCAGGGCGGCCGCCTTGCCGACATTCCGGGCGAGGACGCCGAGGGTGTGACCGTGGCCGTCGACTTCTTGCGCGAGGTCAACAGCGGCAAGATCGATGCGCTGCCCGGCCGCACCATCGTGGTGGGCGGCGGCAACGTGGCCATCGACGTTGCCCGCAACGCCTGCCGTCTGGGTTCCGAGCACGTTGAGATGTTCTGCCTGGAGAGCGAGGCCCAGATGCCTGCCAGCGAGGAGGAGCGTCGCGAGGCCATTGAGGACGGCGCGCACATTAGCTGCGGCTGGGGCCCCAAGGAGATTCACCTGGACGAGGCCGGTCGTGTGTGCGGTATCACCTTCAAGCGCTGCACGCGTGTCTTTGACGACGAGGGCCGTTTTGCGCCCGAGTATGACGAGAACGACTTGCGCCGTGTCGATGCCGACCGTGTCGTCATGTCGATTGGCCAGTCCATTGTGTGGGGCGACCTGCTGGCTGGCTCCAAGGTGGAGCTCGGCCGCGGCCAGGGTGCCCTTGCCGATCCGCAGACGTACCAGACCGCCGAGCCCGACATCTTTGTGGGCGGCGACGTCTACACTGGTCCCAGCTTTGCCATCGATGCCATTGCCGCCGGTCACGAGGCCGCGGTGTCCATCCATCGCTTTGTGCAGCCGGGCTCCACGCTCACCATCGGCCGCAACCAGCGCCGCTACACCGCGCTCGACCGCAACGACGTTGTGCTCGAGAGCTACGACAACGCGAGCCGCGAGGTGGCACGTGTCGACCGCGAGCGCGAGAAGGCTGCGCCCTTTAGCGAGTACGTCGAGACCTTTACCGAGGAGCAGGTGCGCGCCGAGACCGCTCGCTGCTTGGGCTGCGGTGCCTCGATCGTCGACCCCAACAAGTGCATCGGCTGCGGCCTGTGCACCACCAAGTGCGCGTTTGACGCCATCCATCTGGATCGCGACCGCCCCGAGTGCTCCACGATGGTCAAATACGAGCAAAAGCTCCCGAGCCTTGGCAAGTATGCTTTAAAGCGTGCAATCAAAATCAAGTTCGGTCGTAAATAGGTAACCATGGCGGGTAAGGGGACGGCGCAGACTAGATTTCGCTGTCCCCTTGCTTTGAGTTTGCATCGCATCAACCGTTGTTGAAAGGTTTCTACCTTGCATGAATTGGGAATCGTTTATCACATTATTCGCGATGTTGAGAACGTGGCGCGCGCCAATGGCGTGCGTCGCGTTTCGAGCGTCACGCTGCTGCTGGGCGAGGTCTCGGGCGTCGTTCCCGACTTGCTGCTCGACGCTTGGCGCTGGGCGGCAGATAAAAAGTCCATCACGCAGGGCGCGGAGCTTATCGTGGAGCCCGTCGAGGCCGTGACGCATTGCGAGGCGTGCGGCCGCGACTATGCGACAGTCGAGCACGGCAAGACCTGCCCCCATTGCGGCAGTGGCGATACCTATTTGCTCCAGGGCCAAGAGGTCATGATCAAGCAGATCGAGACCCCCGACGAGGATCCGGCGGACGCTGCCCCCGACGGCCCTTCTGACGCCCCCGACGCCGTCGACGCCGCTAACCCTCTCCACATCGTCTAGCCCCTAGTCGTTGGGGACGTTCTTGTTTGACTAGTCGTTTAAGAACGTCCCCAACGACTACTTGCGCTAGAGCATAAGTTATACAATTAGTCAAGTTATGTCTGTTTAAACAAAATAGCGGCACGCAGGCGCATTGGGATTAACCTAAAAGCGGCGTTAATGAACAGAGTGTCTGTATATATCTGTGAAAGTAATTGGGAAATCACGTTTTAGTAGACAATGAGCTGTAAATCAGCAACGTAATCAATTTGTAACAAACTTAGACGTTTAAACAAATAATGCAACCGTTTGCGAATTTAGCTATAAATCCACAAGGCGAACAGGTATACTCCTTTATTGTCGTGTAGGAAATACGTAGACAAAAAGGAGGTTATGTGATGGTAAGTATTGTTCTTGCTAGCCATGGTGACTTGGCGGCTGGAATCAAGCAGACGGGCTCGATGGTCTTTGGCGATCAGCCGTCTGTTGCCGTGGTCTCGCTCGAGCCGAGCATGGGCCCCGACGACTTCCGTGCCAAGGTCGAGGAGGCAATCGCTTCCTTCGAGGACCAGGAGCAGGTGCTCTTCCTCGTTGATCTGTGGGGCGGCACGCCGTTCAATCAGATCAGCGGGCTCATCGAGGGCCACGATTCCTGGGCTATCGTCACCGGTGTCAACCTGCCTATGCTCATCGAGGCATATTCGCAGCGCTTTGACGCAAAGAACACTGCACATGCGATCGCAAAACATCTCGTGACTGAGGCTAAGGCCGGCGTGCGCGTCAAGCCCGAGTCTCTGGAGCCCGAGGAGAAGAAGCCGGCTGCGGCCGCCGCTGCTCCTGCGGGTGCCATTCCTCCGGGAACGGTGATCGGCGACGGGCACATCAAGATCGCCCACGTCCGTATCGACACGCGTCTGCTGCATGGTCAGGTGGCCACCACGTGGACCAAGCAGATCAACCCCAACCGCATCATCGTGGTCTCCGACGGCGTTGCTCACGACGAGCTCCGCAAGACCATGATCGAGCAGGCTGCCCCTCCGGGAGTCCACGCCAACGTCGTGCCTATCAAGAAGATGGCCGAGGTCGTCAAGGACACGCGCTTTGGCGACACCAAGGCGATGCTGCTGTTCGAGAACCCGCAGGATCTGCTCAGGGCCATCGAGGCCGGCGTCGACATCAAGGAAGCCAACATCGGTTCCATGGCCCACTCCAAGGGCAAGGTCGTCGTCACCAACGCTGTCGCCATGGGCGATGACGATGTCAAGACCATCGAGGCTCTCAAGGCCAAGGGCGTCAAGTTCGAGGTCCGCAAGGTTCCTTCGGATTCCTCCGAGGATCTCGACGCCATGTTGAAGAAAGCTAAGGCCGAACTGGCCGCTCAAGCATAGTAAAGGAGGGTCCGATACATGTCTGCAATCACTATTCTGCTTGTTGCGATTGTCGCGTTGCTTGCCGGTATGGAAGGCATTCTGGATGAGTTCCAGTTCCATCAGCCGCTCGTGGCATGCACGCTTATCGGTCTCGTAACCGGTCACCTTCAGGAGGGCATCCTCCTGGGCGGTTCGCTCCAGATGATGGCCCTTGGCTGGGCTAACGTCGGCGCCGCCGTCGCGCCTGACGCCGCTCTGGCCTCGGTCGCTTCTTCGATCATCATGGTGCTCGCCCTCAACGGTGGCGCCACCGATTCGGCCAAGGCCGTTACCGCCGCCATCGCCGTCGCCGTCCCGCTGTCGGTCGCTGGTCTGTTCCTGACCATGATCTGCCGTACCCTGGCTACCGCTATGGTTCACGGCATGGACGCCTGCGCCGAGAAGGGCGACTTCGCCGGCATCGAGCGTTGGCAGTACGCCGGCATCCTCATGCAGGGTGTTCGTATCGCCATCCCGGCAGTACTTCTGTGCATCATCCCGGCCGAGGCCGTTACCAACGCGCTTAACGCTATGCCCGATTGGCTGTCCGGCGGCATGGCCGTCGGCGGCGGCATGGTCGCTTCCGTCGGTTACGCCATGGTCATCAACATGATGGCCACCAAGGAGACCTGGCCGTTCTTCATCCTCGGCTTTGTCCTTGCTGCCATCCCTCAGCTCACGCTGATCGCCCTTGGCCTCATCGGCATCTCCCTTGCCCTCATCTACCTTGGCCTTAAGGATCTGGCCAAGCAGGGTGGCGGCATGGGCGGTGGCTCCGGTGACCCGCTCGGCGACATTCTGAACGATTACGAGTAGGAGGGGAGTGATACATATGGCAGAGAACAAGATTCAGCTCACCAAGGCTGACCGTAAGAAGGTTTGCTTCCGTCATCAGTTCCTTCAGGGCTCGTGGAACTACGAGCGTATGCAGAACGGCGGCTGGTGCTTCGCAATGATCCCTGCGATCAAGAAGCTCTACACCAGCAAGGATGACCAGATTGCCGCTCTTAAGCGCCACCTGGAGTTCTATAACACCCACCCCTATGTTTCCGCCCCCGTCATTGGCGTTACCCTCGCCCTCGAGGAGGAGCGCGCCAACGGTGCTCCGATTGACGACGTCGCCATTCAGGGCGTCAAGGTCGGTATGATGGGCCCGCTCGCCGGCGTCGGCGACCCCGCCTTCTGGTTCACCCTTCGCCCGATTCTGGGTGCACTGGGCGCTTCCCTGGCCCTGTCCGGCAGCATCGCCGGTCCGCTGCTGTTCTTCTTCGCGTGGAACATCATCCGTTACGCCTTCCTGTGGTACACGCAGGAGTTTGGCTACAAGGTCGGCTCCTCCATCGCCAAGGACCTCTCCGGCGGTCTGATGGGCAAGGTCACCGAGGGTGCTTCCATCCTGGGTATGTTCATCATCGGCGCCCTGGTCGAGCGCTGGGTGTCCATCTCCTTCACCCCGGTCGTCTCCAAGGTCACGCAGTCCGCTGGCGCCTATATCGACTGGGCCAACCTGCCCGCCGGTTCTGAGGGCATCAAGCAGGCATTGACGATGTACAGCTCTGTCGGTGCCAACGCACTCGACCCGGTGAAGGTCACCACGCTTCAGGCCAACCTCGATCAGCTCATCCCCGGCCTTGCCGCCGTGTGCCTGACCCTTCTGGTCTGCAAGCTCCTCAAGAAGAAGGTCAGCCCGATCGTCATCATCCTGGCTCTCTTCGCCGTCGGCATCATCGGTCGCGTCTGCGGCTTCATGTAAGCACGCTTCGGCTTAAGACCGAGAGTTGCTAGGCAAGGGCTTTTGAGCCATTGAAACGGACCGCACCCGGTGGGTACACTGGATGCGGTCCGATTGTTTTATTTGGAGGGCGAGGCGCGCATGGCGCAATCTCAGAACAGCACGGTCGATCTGGCAACGCCGGCAACCTGCCTAATGGGGCTTACCAGCCACGGCAACGTGATGGTGGGCAATAAGGCGTTCGAGTACTATAACGAGCGCAATCCCGAGGATTACATTCAAATCCCGTGGGATGAGGTCGACTACATCGCCGCCGAGGTTTTGCGCGGCACCAAGAAGATTACGCGTTTTGCCATCTTCACCAAGGACAACGGCCACTTTACGTTTTCGACGCGCGACGATAAAGAGACGCTTCGCGCGGTCCGTAAGTACGTCGACGAGGATAAGCTCGTGCGTTCGCCTGACTTTATCGATGTGACGGCCAAGGGCGCCAAGAGCATCCCCTCCGTTATCAAAAACCTTTTCCACAAAGGCAAGTAGTCATTAAAGAGCGCTCCCTCAAAGTGGGGCGCAGTCTCCCATGTGGCTCGATCGGGAAAGTGCATCCCAGTTCGAGCGTCGATTCCGGGATGTAGTTTCCGGAACGGGGTCGTTTGGGAAACCGTGTCCCGTTTCGAGCCGAAATTCTGGGTCACAGTTTCCTAGCAAGGTCTCATGGGGAAAGTCTGACCCAGAATTTGCCTGGATAGTGGGACGCACTTTCCGGAGGGCTGTTCCACCGCAACTTCGAAGAGTGGGTATACGCTGCATTACAGCGGCGTAAATCTGCTACACTAATACAACATGCCTCCGTAGCTCAGGGGATAGAGCACCGCTCTCCTAAAGCGGGTGTCGACGGTTCGAATCCGCCCGGGGGCACCAGAAAAATCGCAGGTCAGGAGTTAATTTTGCTTCTGACCTGTTCTGGTTTTAGGGTTAAGAACTGCTTTTGTTTGTAAATCTGGTAAGTAAATAATTTAATTTACCGAGTTTTCCACTGAAAACAGGAAATCACCATTTTGGGGATAAAAAGTTTTCAACAGCCGTTAGTCGGTTCCATTTTGGTGAATCGCTTCCTCAATTTGGGTAAAAAATTTCACCATTTTGATGATTCGGCTGCTTTGAGTTTTGATAAAAACGCCTGTTCAGAAGCTTGCGCTATACCCATTTTGGTGAAACCAATTAATAGAGAAATATACTATAAAGATATAGGGACGGCGATGCAGTCCTCTTCGCTCGCGAAGCTCGCTGCGCGGCCACGTACCGTGTCCTTGCCGCCGGCTAAGCCGTCGATAAAGAATAGGGACAGCGATGCCGTCCCCTTCGCTCGCAGAGCTCGCTGCGCGGTCACGTGCCGTGACCTTGCCGCCGGCTGTGCCGTCGATTGATTCGCTCACTGCGTTCGCTGATTGATTGATAGACTAATCCGTTTTCTCAGTAACACCAGTCATGAGTGCAGCAATTGACATGTTGAATCCATTGGCAATTTTGCAGAGGTTTGAAAGACTGACATTTCTTCGTCCGACTTCAATGCTCGCGTAGTAGGAACGATCCATCTCAATCAAATTGGCGAACTGCTCCTGGCTGTACCCGAGTCCAGCGCGGAGCTCTTTGCATCTCATGCCGAATGATTTCTGAAGCGTCTTCGTATCCATGACAAAAAGAGTCATGGATTGTTGTATTTATGCCAACGGACTATATACAACAATCCCTGTTAAGGCGCATAATTACCTTTATTGGAAAGAGTTCTGATGCCTAGTCGGACATGGCATGGAAAAGGAATGGAATAGCAATGACTCAGGGAAAGCATTTCGCTGCCGGTGGCGATCACTTCGCCACACTGCCAAGCAAAAAGATTCACGCCCCGAAGGGGATCGCGCGTCTGACCGTCACCGCGGCGACCATGGCCGCCATGACCGGATCGAGCCTCATCTCACCGTTCACGGCATTCGCCCAGACCGGTGACGGGGGCACGCAGCACCCCGCCGTGATGTCGCCGATCGCCGCCCACGCCGGCGCGGCATCCGGTGCCGGCGCGAAATCCGCCGCACAGACCATCACGGACCTGCAGAAGGCAGTCGACGAGGCGAAGGCGAAGGAGGACGCCGCCAAGGCATCCTACGATGAGGCCTCCGGTCCCTACAACGAGGCGGCTTCCGCCCGCGACCAGGCCAAGGCATCCTACGATTCTGCAGTCAGCGCCGGCACGGCAGCCGACCGAGCGGCAATGGACGAGTACGCCCGTCAGGTCGCGGAGGGCAAGGACGCCGCCGATGCCGCCGGCAAGGACCTCGAGCAGGCGAAGACGGGTCTCGCAGACGCCAAGGCGGATGCATCCGAGAAGGACGAAGCGTACCAGTCCGCCCTCAAGGCGGCCCAGGATGCCAAGGACGCCCTCGATAAAGCCAAGGCCGATGCCGTAGGCGCCACCCCGGAGGCAATCAGTGCCGCCGAGCAGGCCGTGCGCGACGCCCAGGATGCCGTGAGTAGGGCACAGGCCGAACTCGCCAACGCCAACGCGACGCTTGCCGATGCCCAGTCCAAGCTGGTTGCGGCCCAGTCTGCAAAGGATGCCGCCGATTCTGTCCTCGCCGCAGCCAAGCAGAACAAGGACGCGGCGGATGCGAAGACCGCAGCCGCCAGCGCCGCCTACGAGAAGGCGAAAGCCGACCTCGCCGCAGCGGAGGCAGGCGCCAGCGGCCCGGAGTACGATGCCGCGAAGCAGAAGGTCGCAGACGCAGAGGCAGCCCTCGCTGCCGCACGAGCGGTGCAGTCCCAGTGCGAGTCCGAGCTCGAGCAGGCGCAGTCCGCTGCAGCAACGGCGCAGTCCGAGCTGAATGATGCCCAGGCGTCCCTCTCCGTAAAGCAGCGGGCCGCGGCCGATGCCAAATCCGGCGTGGGCGACGCCCAGTCCGCACTCGATGCCGCGAACGCCGACCTCGATGCCGCCAAGCAGGCGAATGCCGACGCCGTCGCCAAGCTGGATGCCGCGAAGCAGGCTGTCAAGGACGCCGAGTCCGCCAAGGCAGCCGCCGACGTAGAGCTCGCGAACGCCAAGGCCGCAAAGGATACCGCAGACGCGGCCGTGACCGCCGCCCAGCAGAAGGTCGACGAGGCACAAACGAAGGTGGATCTCGCAGACGCGCAGCTCAAGCAGGGAGCCATCGGTTTCTTCAAGGCCATGGGTGCCGATTCAGCCATCGAGATCATCCAGAACTGCACGTACAAAGACTACACCGAGATCGGAAACAGTCTCGACGCAACGGGCCTTGAAAACATGCTTTCGTCCATCACGGTCATGAAGAACGTGAACGCCTACCGTAAGTCCGTCGGCCTTTCCGAGCTTGAGGTAAGCTATAAGCTCATTGCGGCAGCGATTGCAGATGCAAACTATTCGACGAAAAATGTAGAGCATGCCCAGCAGTTCGATGTCGGTGAAAACCTTGCCTGGAGCTATCGCGACCCCTGCAAGGCCTGGATCTATCAGGAAAAGGATCTGTTTGACAAGACTGCAGCATCCCTTGGTGCGACGAATCTTTCCGGAAAGGACGCCTACGACTTCTGGTACGCCAACCAGGACAAGTTCGATTACTACCGTATCGGTCATTACATGAACATCATCAACCCTGACTATGCTGTCATGGGATGCGGTCTGAACGATGACACCCGTTTGACGTTCTCGCTCACGCTGCAATACGGCGGTTGGGCAGGCTCCGGTTGGAACATGAACCCCATGTCCGTCGACGAGTACGAGCAGAAGCTGATCTCCTACATCGACGGTCTCAAGAACGCCAAGAGCGCACTCGACGCAGCCAAGGCTGATCTCGCATCCAAGCAGCAGGCAGCCGCCAGCGCCGCCGCAACCGTCCAGCAGAAGCAGGTCGCAGCGGATTCCGCACAGGCAGATGTCGATTCCGCGAAGCAGGGCGTTGCCGATGCCCAGCGTGCCGTCGATGCCGCCAAGGCTGATGTCGCCGCCAAGCAGCAGGGCGTCACGGATGCCCAGACCGAGCTTGATGCGGCGAAATCGGACCTCGAAGCTGCCAACGCGGCAGTCGATACGGCAAAGTCGACCGTCCAGCAGAAGCAGGTCGCCTTTGATGCCGCCCACGCAGCCGTAACGACCGCACAGTCTAAGTTGGATTCCGCCAAGGCGGACACCGAGGCCAAGCAGCAGGACGTCATGGATGCGAACGCCGACCTCGCGAAGTTCTTCCAGGACGTCGCCGACGCCAAGAAGGCGGTCGATACCGCAAAGAGCGCCCACGACGCGGCGGTAGCCGACCAGGCCGAGAAGGCGGCGGTCCTCGCAGCCGCCAAGCAAAAGGCGGATACCACCGCAAGCGCCCTCGCGGATGCCCAGCGTGCCGTCGATGCCGCAAAGGCCGACACCGGCGTTGCCGCCGACAAGCTTACCGGCTCCCAGACCGATCTCGAGGACGCACAGTCGAACCTCGACATCCTTACCGATCTTGCCGCGAAGCTCGCAGAGGCACAGCAGCGCGAGCAGGATGCAGTAAAGGCCGTCAATGACACCAAGGCCGCGCTCGATGCTGCGAAGGCGGATACCATCGCCGCCGAGTCCCTGGTCTTTGCCGCCGAGCAGGCAAAGGCACAGGCAGACGCCAAGCTGTCGAAGCTGAACTCCATCGACGCCGGCGCGGCGATCGCTTCCGGTCATGATGTGAACGCGGATGACGCCCTCAACGCGCTTTTCGCCGCAGCAGTCGAGGCACGTGCCAAGGTCGCGCCCGCCAAGGCCATCCTGGACGAGAAGCAGGCCGCGGTGGACGGGCTCCAGCCCGGCTATGATGCGGCACTCGCCGCCTACGAGTCGGCGAAGTCCGACCGCATCGCAGCGGAGCAGAAGCTTTCCGATGAGATTGCCCGACAGGATGCGGAGGAGGCCGCAAAGCAGCAGGCGGCATACAGCCCGAAGCACCTCGCCGGCACGGATACCGCCCAGACCGGCAGCCTCGCCCAGACCGGTGACCGCGCGGGACTCATCGGCGAGACGTTCGCCATCGGCGGTACCGTCCTCGTGGCAGCCGGCGTCTTCCTCGATCAAAAGAAGCGCCGCGAGCAGATGTAAAAGCGAGCCGGGCGTTGGATATCGGCTAGTGTCCAACGCCCGGTTTCATGGACCGGGAGATCGGTGTGAGAACAAAGGCTATTATCGTTGCGCTTCTGGTGTGCCTTTCGGCACCTCAGATTGGATGTGCCGGCGTTGCAAAGCAGGGAAGCGGCTCTACGGAAAGGGCCGCCACAGCGGTAAAGAATAAAGACAAAAAGAAGCCAAGCGAAGAAAAGGCGGCGCAAACCTCTGGAACCAAAACCGAGGAGAAGAAAGAGTCCGACGACAAGGACCAGAAGTCCGATGACTCCAAGAAGGAGGATAACAAGTCTTCCGATTCCTCGAAGTCGGACAACAAGGGCGATTCCTCCCAGTCCGAGCAGAATTCCGGCAATTCGCAGAGTTCCGGCAGCAACAATTCCTCTTCCAACGGCGGCAGCCAGAAGAAGTGGGTTGCCGAGCAGGGCCACTGGGAGACAGATTACAGCCAGGTCTGGGTGCCGAATGTGGTTTATACGCGCCATGAGCGTTGGATCTGCAGTGCATGCCACGCAGCATTTGGATCTGCAGCCGAAATGGACGCTCACGCTCACGCTACTTTTGGCGATGCGCAGCATCCTAGCGGCGGTTCTGCAATCAATGATTCGTATACCACCTCTGAGGACCAAGGACATTATGAACAGCAGGCTACGGGACAACATTGGGTTGTCGACGTCGCCGGTCACTGGGAGTAATGTACATCGTTCCTATCCTCTTACGTTCGGTAAATGATTATTTATTTGTGGGCGGCCGGTTTCGGTCGCCTTTTTTAAACGCCCAGTCTGGGAGCAAACGATAGGAAAGCAATCAAACGAGAGGCCGCTCCAAAAGAATCCGGCGGTGCCGGATGCTTCGGGTAAAAACTTCCGCAAATCGGTAAGGTCTTCCATCATCTTGCTCCAGCCCTCGCCCGGAGTCCGCTGCGCGGTAATGCAAACACTCGGCATCCCTCGCGTTCGCATTACCGCTTCGCTCTCGCTACAGCGAATTTCTAACACTCAGCATCCTTCGCGTTAAAAATTCGCTTCCGCTCACGGTCTCCGCTGACACTACGACACCGCGAAGCCTTTCGCTCGAAACGAGGCCTCTCGTTTCGTGTCTACGCTACGCTCCGCCCAATCGCCGTTCCGGTGATTGCAAGATTGGTGTTGGGCTAGATAAATGGGGCCATACTCGCCCCCTTTATCTGCCAACACATCTTGTTTATCGCCTCCCACGGCGATAAAGTTAGAAATGAAGTTCGCCTTTCATTTCTAAGTAAAGTGACGGCGTCACTTCAAAAATCGGCGCGACGTCAGTCGCTCCTAAAAAGGAAAGCAATCTCATATCGGTTTTGAATCGGTGGCCTCACCGATTCGCTCTGCTTTCCTGGGGGCATGAATGATGAGTTGCAAACGTCCGCACACCGTTAAGGCGACACTCACTTCTGAAGAATACGAAACGCTTTCCGCTTTGGCAGAAAAGGCGGGCATGACGAAAGCCGAATTCATTCGCTATGCACTGATTCATTGGAATGAATCGTTCGATGATCTAGTCATTTCCAAAGATAAGAACGGTGGCCGTAGCAAAAAGCTGCAAACCGTTTCAGAGGATTCGAACGAAAAGCGCTCGGAGGTTATTTACGTCAAAGTCACCGATGGCGAGCACGAGGCGATTCGCAAGCAGGCGGATGCGCTCGGCACGACCGTCAGTGCGTATGCCCGCCGCGTGATGCTGGCCGGGAAAATCGAGATGATCGATTTCGATATGAGCCAGGTCGCAAAAATCTATCACGAGCTGTATCGCGAGGGGACGAACCTCAACCAGCTGATGTATTTTGTGAATGCGCAAGGTCTTCCGGCCTACAACGAGAAGGCGGTTTTCCGAACGCTTGAAAAGGTTTACCAAAATGCCCGTAAAGTCACCCTCTTCATCGAAGAGCTCGAACAGCGCTATTTCACCGATGGCGGTGAGCTCGATGACCGTCGTTAAGCAGAAAGGTGTTTCGTCCGAGCGCTACGCGAAGCACCTGCGCAAGTACATTAACGGAAAGAATGCTTTGGCCCGCGGCGGCTGGAACCTCGCGAACGGAAAGCACTGGTTTTCCGAAATGGCTATGACGCGGAAGATGTTCCATCACGACAGGCCCGCGCGTGCCGGCGCGAAAAACATAACGATGCTTCATCAGATTCTCGCCTTTCTGCCCGAGGAGTGCAGCTGCAACGGAGGCAAGATGACCCCCGATGCGTGTATGGCCTACGCGGAGCAATGGCTTGCGAAACACTACCCGCATCAACAAGTGATTGTCGCGTTGCATGAGGAAAGCGATAAGGCGGGAAAACGCTACGCGGTTCATATGGCGATTAACCGCACGGATCTTTTGACGGGTAAGCGTTGCGAGACGGGCGGGCGTCGCGGAAAGTACGAACGCGCTGCGTGGGTTCGTGAAATGGACGAGGCCTGGAATCTCGCTCAGCTCGAAAAGGGAAAGAAGAACTCGAAGATTCGAGACCGACAGCCGCGCGACACTGAAAAGAAAATCGTTGAGCGGGGAGAGTACAGTTATAAAAACTATCTGCGCGAGTTGATCCATCTTGCAATCAACGAAGGTCATCCGAAGAATATGGAGCAGTTTAAAAAGTTACTTGCCTCATGGGGCGTAGACATTTTCATCAAGAACAATCGAGTCTATGCGACAGATCTCGATATCAAGGAGGCCGGCAACCCGAAGTGCACTTTCAACCTGACTCGTCTTGACGGGAGGTTTGCGGTCAAGCAACTTGAGGCGGCCTTCAAAAATAACGTGCTGGAGGCCGAGCGAGCCCTTCCTTATGAGAGGCGTTGCGAGATTTACATTCAACGGCTTAAGAAGGCGTATTCGGCGTGGGTCGAGCAGGCAAAGGCGAGCAAGGGCGTCGCCTACAATCTCTTTCCTAAGTTCATCGCACCGAAGTGCGATGAAGATCTGCTCGAGGATCCGGCGGTTCGTGATGAGCTTCTTGCCCGGCGCGGTTACGCAAGAGAGATTCGCAACCGTTACGCCGGCGCCGTTCCCGATGCTGGCGATGACCGCGTTCGCGCCGCAGGACGAGACCATGGTGGCAACGGCGACATCTCGCCGCAGGTCGATCGTGCGGTCGACCGAGGCGATTACGATCGCGGCGACGCGCCTCGCTAGTTTTGGAAAGCCTATCGTCGGTGCCCTAGCGCGCTGCCATCCAGTGCCGATTCTGCCATACTCGCAATTCGGTGAGGATGAGGAGTATGAATTGATCGGCGGGGGTCAGCCGCTCTGATAGAATCGTCCTTGCTGTCGGCAGCCCTCGTGCCGGGCAGAGCCCTCCATTTGATGGGAGGTGATGCCCATGACCGATTTCACCGAGCTCGTGAAGCTCCTGACCGCTATGGTCTCGCTCCTCACGGCCCTTGTCGGCCTTTCCAAGGCACTCAAGCAGGGTTCGAAGCCCAAAAAGAAAGGCCACCGTCGCTAAGACGATGACCCAACTTCATTAAGCAACGGCTCTGCCCAGCTCTCTACAACTTGGGCTGCCGTCGGCACCATTTTACCCTCCTGACGAGGAATTCGTCCATATTTCAAAAATCAAATCCTGTTCGCGCGTGGGCGTAAACTTATATAGTTGGGCAAATCCGGCAGATTGGAGCTTGAAACATGAGGGATATGCACCTCATGTCGCTCATAAAACGTCTCCTGACCTCGAAGGAGAACGTTTTTTAGCGATAAAAGGAGACATAAAAATGATCTGGTTTACCAGCGACACCCACTTCGGGCATGAGAACGTGCTGAAGTTCACCGACCGCCCGTGGGAGACGATTTGGCAGATGAACGACGCCATCGTCGACAACATCAACGGCAAGGTTGCCGTGGACGACGAGCTCTACATCCTGGGGGATTTCTCATTCAAGATGACCGCCCAGGACGCCTACGGGCTGCGCAAGCAGATCGCCTGCAGGCGCATCCACCTCGTCCCGGGAAACCACGACAAGGACTGGACCCAGCCGGCGGTCACGGGCGCCTTCACCGTGGAGCCGCCAATCTGCGTGCTCAAGATCGACGGGCGGAAGATCGTCCTGAGCCATTACCCCATGGCCGACTGGCAGGGCATGAACCATGGATCGTGGCACCTCCACGGGCACATCCACAGCAGCGGCGGCGCGTACAACGAGTTCAACCGCAAGCAGGGCCTTCTGCGCTACGACGTCGGTTGCGATGCCAACGGGCACTCCCCGGTGAGCCTCGATGAGCTGAGGGAATGGTTCGCCGGAGTCGACGAGCCGTGCGGCCGGGTGAAATGGCCCTGGTGGGTCAACGAGACCGGCGACAGACAGGTCGAGCGCGAGCTGGCGGCGTACAAGAGGGAAGAGGTGATTCGATGACGGTCTATGTGACGGGCGACATCCACGGTGGACTCGACATGCAAAAGCTCCGCGACTGGGAGCTTGGCGATAGTCTTACCAGCGACGACTGTCTCATCGTTGCCGGTGACTTTGGCTTTCCGTGGGACTTTTCTGCCGAGGAATGCGCCGACATCGCCTGGCTGGAGTCGCGCCCCTACACGGTACTGTTCGTCGACGGCAACCACGAGCGCTTCGATCACTGGGAGGAGCGCCCCATGGAGCCGTGGCATGGCGGGCTGACGCAGCGCCTGTCGGACACCTCGCCCATTCGGCGCCTGACGCGCGGCGAGGTCTTTGAGCTCGACGGTTCGACAATCTTCACCATGGGCGGTGCCACGAGCGTGGACAGGGAATACCGCGTGCCGTATTCCAGTTGGTGGCCTCAGGAGCTCCCGGATGAGTGCGAATTCGATGCCGTGCGGGCAAAGCTCGACGAGGCCGGCTGGAAGGTCGACTGCGTCATCACCCATACCTGCGCCACGCGTATGCTCTCGCCGACGCTCTACCCGGACCCAGGCTGGGAACGCCCTGATGTGGACCGGCTGACCGGATTCCTCGATGAGCTCGAGGACCGCCTGGACTATAAGCACTGGTATTACGGCCATTTTCACCGAGACGGCAACCCGGACGAACGGCACACGGTGCTGTATGACCGAATCGTGAGACTCGGGGACAAACTCCTGCCGTGGGGTGCGTACTGATGACGGTCTATGTGACAGGCGACGTGCACGGCAGGGCCGAGTACGGGTCCAGCCGGTTTGCATTCAAAAATTGGCCGCTGGGCCGGACCCTGACGCGCGATGACGCGGTGATCGTGGCCGGCGACTTCGGCTTTGTCTGGGACGGCTCGAATGCTGAGAGGTATTGGCTCGATTGGTTTGAGTCAAAACCATGGACCACGTGTTTCGTAGACGGCAACCACGAGAACCACCGGATGCTGGCAGAACTGCCGGTGCGGGAGTGGAACGGCGGCCTCGTCCATGAGGCGCGACCGCACGTGCTGCACCTGATGCGCGGAGAGGTGTTCGATATCGACGGGTTCACAGTCCTTGCCATGGGCGGCGCCGCGAGCAACGACAGGCAGTATCGCAAGGAGGGGAGGAGCTGGTGGCCCGAGGAGATGCCGAGCGAGGAAGAGATGGACCACTGCCGCGCCTCGCTCAACCGCGTAGGCTGGAGGGTCGACTACGTGGTGAGTCACGAGGCTCCTGCTGCCCTGGCTAGAGAGCTGTGCCGCGAGCGCGGACGTGAGTGCGGCGGGGATACGCTGCAAACTTTCCTGGGCGAGCTCGACGGGCGGCTCGACTATCGCATCTGGCTCTTCGGGCATTACCACGGCGACGAATGGCGCGACGACAGGCATCGCCTGGTCTATCGAGACATCGTGCCGATCGAAAGTGCTGCGCCCGGTTCTCAGTTCTAGAAACCCCCTAGAAATGCTCTAGAGGGTTTCTAGAAAATTAGATGCTATGCGACCTACTCATCCTTCATCTGGGTCATGGCCTCGACCTTGGCCTCGGCCGCGGCTGCCCGCTGCTCGGAGGCGGCGAGGCGGTCCTTGAGGGCGGCTACCGCGGCCATCAGGTCGTGCTGGGCCAGGAGCGCATCGCTCAGCTCGGCCTGGGCTTTCAACGCAGCGTCACGCTCGCCGCGCAGTCGCTCGATCTCATCGGCCATGGCCTCAGCCTCGGCGTGGAGCTGGGCGACCTGCCTGCCGAGCCCCTTAGCACGGGAAAGGTGCCTGACGCCCGCGGCGTGGAGCTCGTCGTTCTCGAGTTCGAGACTCGCGGTATCGAGTTCGAACTTCTCCTCTATAAAGGCAATCCGCTCATTGCAGTCGGCCTCAATTTTTTCATTCCGATCCGTCGCCTCGGCGAGCTTGCGGTTGAATTTGTCGAGCTGGGCCCTGAGCAGCGCGTTCTCGGTCTTGAGATCGGCGGTCTCGCGCAGCAGCTTCTCTCGCCAAGCCTTTTCAATCTGCTCGGCGGCCTCATCGAGGACGTCCTTCACGCCGGGCGTCTCGCTGATTTTTCTGTCGTTCGGGTTGTCTGTCATCGTGCGGCACTCCAATCAACAATGGGCATGGCTCCGCCATGCCGTACGGCTGGGAACAAATACGCGGCCGCTGTTGAGTTGTGTTTGTCCTGCGCTTGGTGAGTTCTAAAAGCGTCTCAAGTCATACGTTCACGCAGGTTTTCGATTGGAGAAATACCGCACGTTTTCATGGTATCACGTGCCTTAAAGAACATGAATGGGCGGTCATATCGATTCGTTGAAAATAGCACCTACGACGTGCTGGTGGCGGGAGAGTGATGGCGTTAAAGATGTCGAGAATGATTATGGGAGTATTTTAGATGCAGGTATGAGAAAGGGTCGAATCGAAGTGTCTGGCCGGACGCCAATTGTCCGGGAACTGTTTCGGTTCGACCTTGCTTCATTTTACATCCGCGGCATGTTTTTGTAGACGCCTGGCGATTACCGACCTTCACGACCTCGATGACGGTTTCCCCGTCCTCGATTCTTGCCAGATTGCGGTAGACATGCTGCGTGAATGGTCGGATATCATTTGAGCCAGAATCCTCTTCTATTGAAGCGGATTCTGGCTCAGTGGTTTTTAACTCGGTTGTTTGACAGAAGCCCACGTCGATAGTCGGGCTGTGGACTTAAGATTTCGGGGGCTCCCAAGCGTTTTCGATCGCGGCGCGGTAGATTGCAGCGTAATTAAGCATCCAGCTGCCATCACCAGTTTTTTGAATATACCCCTTATCCTTTGGCTCTGTTAGACCATAATTGACATATAGGTGATGCCACCGTGGTATAA